>JAKASH010000100.1 GCA_021828225.1 Acidobacteriota bacterium
CTTTGCTTGCAGCTTCTAAATCCCTCATTCGCGTCCAACCCATCACATTCGCGGGTGCCCTGCCCTGCTGCAGTTCCGCGGCCATGAACTTCATGTACGGATCGATGTGTTTGAAAAACATTTTGTAGCCAGCGCAGAGATAGTTGAGGCCTTCCTCGCCATCGGGTGTCTGGATAAACCGGTGTTTGGGACACTCTCCATTGCAGGCAAAGCGCACTTCGCATTCCCGGCAATAGCGCGGAAGCGTATCGCGCTTGTCCTGGCCGAACTTGCGCTGCTGGGGAGAATTCACGAGCGCGGTGACAGGGCTTTCCATGATGTTGCCCAGCTTGTTTTCCGGGTAAACGAAATGATCGCAGGAATAGAGATCACCGTTGTGCTCGATAGCCATGGCGGCTCCGCAGGTCTCACGGAAAACGCAGAGACTGGCCGGGTAGCCCATCCAGCTTTCCAGCGCCACGTCGAACATCTGGACAAAGCAACGTCCCACATCGTTGCGCACCCATTCATCGAAGATCGCAATCAGGAATTTCCCGTACTGGACCGAGTCCACGGACCATTCGGAAACCTTCGCAGGTTCCTCCGATCCGGGGCTGATTAGAACCAGACCTTCCGGATTCGGCGCCTTCGCAATCCTCTCGACAATGGGAATAAACTGCATGAAGCCGCTGCCGTTTCCCCTCAGAAAGCGGTAGACATCGAGCGGGTGCTGGGAATTATGGCGTTGGACCACCGTCAGCGTGTTGAACTCCACCTCGTGTTTCTTCAGGTATCCAAGGCCCCGCATCACGCGCTTGAAAGTGGGCTGCCCTCCCTTGTCCACTCGATAGTGATCGTGGAGCTTCTGCGGCCCGTCGATTGAGAGGCCCACCAGGAAGCCATTCCCTGCAAGAAATTCGCCCCATCGATCGTCCAGCAGAACTCCGTTGGTCTGAAAAGCGTTTTCGATTCGCTTCCCGTCGGCGTACCTTTGCTGCAGGCCGACGACTTTCTGGAAGTACTCCACACCCAGCAGCGTCGGCTCGCCTCCCTGCCACGCAAACGAAACCTGCGGAACGTTCTGGGCCTGGATGTAGTCCCGTATATACGTCTCGAGTACGTCTTCCGGCATTGCCCAGTCCGATTTCCCCGGGTAAAGATTTTCCTTTTCAAGATAAAAACAGTAGCGGCAATCCAGGTTGCAGATCGGCCCCACTGGTTTGGTCATGATATGAAAAGCCGGCAGGTACTCTTGCCCCGCCTCGGTTTTCTCGGCGATGCCGCTGTGCGGTGAATCAGACATAGTTTGCTGCTCTATTCGATGCGGCAGGCTCCTGCTACAGGCATAGCTTCTGGCGCTGCCCCATGCTCCAGTTTACCGTTGATTGAAAACTTTTCGTAGCTCTCCTGTTGAACCCCACGTCTCTGATCCAGTGGCTCAGCAAATACTGATAGCACTTCGCCCCAAGAAACCACTGATTTTGACGAACGAGGAGGGTGAGAAAATGGAGAAGTAAGTTCCTTCCGAGCCCAATAACCGAACAAAGAGACGGAGACGGCGATGGTCTGGTCACTGCGCATGGTGTGATGACCCGGGAGAAAACGAGGCCCAGTATTGTTCCGCCAGAGGGACGGCAGCCGGCCACCGTGTTTTCCGGTCGCGCGCCATTCAGTGCGCATGCAGAAAGAGCCTGTGACACAAAGAGCGGTGCTACCGCTACTGACCAAGGGTATGAACCACAGCGCAGTTGGCCTGCTGACCCGCTGCCTTAATCAATATTCCCGCCGAATGAAGAAGTTAACCGCGAACTCTAAACCCACTCTCCCGCGCGCATCAGCGGTTCGGAATCGCCAGCCGCCGTGATACCGTCCACGTCTATCCGATTGGATCCGATCATCCAGTCGACGTGAATCAGGCTATCGTTGGCTCCGCGCGACGCCAGTTGTTCGGGAGTGAGATGGTCACCATCCTTCACGCAGGTGCTGTAGGCCTGCCCCAGAGCAATGTGGCAGGCGGCGTTCTCATCGAAAAGGGTATTCTTGAAGAGCAATCCGCTCGAGGCAATCGGCGACGAATGCGGCACCAGCGAAACTTCACCCAGCCGCTGCGCTCCTTCGTCCGTCTCAATCATCCGCTGCAGGACCTGCTCGCCCCTCGCGGCACGGGCCTCGACAATCCGCCCGGCCTCAAACCGCACCGAAATCTCTTCGATCATCGTCCCCTGATGCGACAGCGGCTTGGTGCTGGCCACCCGTCCTTCCACGCGATCTTTGTGCGGGGTCGTGAAGACCTCCTCGGTCGGCAGGTTGGGAATGCAGTACCGCCCGTTGCCCGCCATCGTACCTCCGCCGAGCCAGAGATGATCGTCCGCAAGCCCGACCTTGAGGTCCGTGCCGGGTCCTCGGAAGTGCAGCGCCGCATAGCGCTTCTCGTTCAGCCGATCAGCGCGGGCGTGCAGGTTTGCATCATGCTCTTTCCATGCGGCCACCGGGTCCGGCTGGTCGGCACGCGAGGCAGCGAAGATGGCGTCCCACAGGCGGGCCATCGCTTGGTCAGGCGGCAGATCCGGGAATACCGTCGCGGCCCACGCCGGAGTGGCGCAGGCGACGATGGTCCAGTTGATGTCGTGCCGCGTAATCAGTTCCATTGCCGGGCGGTAGGCTTTCGACACGGCACGATTCACACGGCTCACCTTTTCGGGATCCTCTCCAGAGAGCAGCGAAGGATTATTGCCAGCGATCGCCAGCCGAGCCGAACCTTTCCGAAACGCCTGGGCCATGCCTTCATAGAGCCACGAGGCCGCGACATCGAAGCTGCCGTCCGGAGCATAGCGATAGCGGAGCAGCGTTGATTCCTCGTCCCCAAACAGCGTGGTGACAAGGGAGGCGCCTGCTTTATATGCATGCTCCGTGATGCGCCGCGCCAGCGACACCGCATCCAGCGTGGCGGTCATCACCAGTTGCTGTCCGGGGGCAAGTCCCAGTCCAACATGGACCGAGACCTCGGCCAGACGGTCGAGCTTCTGTTCAAATTCAGGTGTGTGGGCAAATCCTTCAGCAAACGCAGTGGTTGATGTCATGGCTCTCATTATCACGCGGGGCCCGGCGCATTGGCAACACGTGGAATTCCCAGAAGCCGCTTGCAAATACTAACCGGAATCGAAGAGTCACAGAAGATTCGATCGATCGAAGGAAATCTATCGGAGACATTGGTCTTCACCCAAACAATTACTTGTCCCTACCAATTCCCTGGCGGCACCATTATAGTTATCTACCTGAAGCCTTTTTGCACGAAGCCGCCCGCGCCGCCTCCACAATGCGCACTGTAGGGATCGGCGGTTTTCCTTTCGGCGCGAACCGTTCCGATCAGCGTCTGCCGCGAAGTACAAACGCACGCCTACAAATCCCTCAGCCGGAACTTGCGCAGAGCCAGCCCGAGCGCCACCAGCAGATATACGACAGCATAGCCTACCATCGTGGAACTCGGAACCGAGGCGGTGCCGAAAGGGGACAGATTCAGGATTCCCATCAAGGGTGACTGCATCTCGAAGGCTGCGCGACGCCACAGAGATTCGCTCGGCATCAGGATGCTCGCAACGATGCCCACATTCACCGCGCCCTGGCTGTGCGTAATGGCCCCAATCTGCTCGATCCAGCCACCCAGAAAAGCGGCTCCGTGCAAGCCCAGCACGGTGACTCCCGTGGCGAGCGTCGAAAACGAAGTACCGCAAAGAAGCGTGACGTTAAGCAACAGAATACTTTCCAGCCACACCAGACCGAGACCCTGCCAAAGGTGCTGCACCGTCGCGCCGCTGAGAACGTATCCGAGTGCAGCAACTCCGCCCAGCATGAAGACAATGTAGACGGTCAGCATGCCGGCGAATCCGAGCCACTTGCCAAGCAGAATCTGGCGCCGCGTTAAGGGTTTCGTGGCAATGGCATGGATGGTACCCGAGGCGATTTCACCGGAAAGGGTGTCGGCGGCGATGAGGATGGTCATCAGCACGGTCAGCAAATCTGCCGCATAGAGGCCTACCATCAGCGAGCTATCGAGAATCTGCCGTCGGATAGCGGCGTTGGGCACGTGGAGGTCTCTCGTCTGAAAATGGACGCCCGTGGCAAAGAGCGCAAGAAAGCATGCTCCCGCAATGAGCGCCATCCAGAGCACCCTTTTCCGCGCAGCTTCCCGGAACGTTACGCCGGCCATCACCCATGTCCCCATCAAAGCTCTCCCTCCTCGCCGACGATTCGCAGGAAGAGATCTTCAAGAGAAAGACGCTGGGGTGTGACTTCGTAAACGTCTACGTTCTGGCCCACGAGGAAACGCACGATGGCAGGCAAATCATCTACTGTTGGCACATAGAACGTCAGCCGGTCGCCGGCAACCTGTAGAGATGAGACGCGCTGAGCAAGGATTGCCTGGACTTCAGGACTTATATTCCGGGCTCGCATTGTCACCGTGACCTCACCTTCGAGCAACGCCCCGAGGCGGCGCGTCTCCAGCACCTCGCCGTGCTTGATGAAGGCAACCCGGTCGCAGGTGACTTCAACTTCGCTCAGCAGATGCGAATTCAGGAAAACGGCGGCGCCCCGGTCGCGCTGGAGCCTGATGGTGTCCCGTACCAGTTTCCGCCCCGCGGGATCGAGTCCGGAAGTCGGCTCGTCCAGGAAGACCAGGTCCGGTTCGTTGAGGAGAGCCTGCGCCAGTCCCAGGCGTTGCAGCATGCCCTTCGAGAAATCGCGCAGGCGCTTTTCGCGATGCGGCCAAAGGCCAACTTCATTCAGCAGCTCGGGGATGTGCTCGCGAAGCCGCGATTTCGGCATCCCGTAAAGCCGCCCGTGCACATCGAGAAGCTCCGTTGCCGTCAGCCAGTCGTAAAAGCGAAAGTGCTCGGGGAGAAAACCGATTTTCCGTCGCACCGATACATCGCCGGCGCGCGAGCCGAGAACAAAGGCTTCGCCCCGGGTAGGCGTGATCAGCCCAAGCAGCATTTTTATTGAGGTGCTCTTGCCCGCTCCGTTGGGGCCAAGGAACCCAAAAACTTCACCGCGAGGCACTTCAAGAGTGAGACCGCGTACCGCAACCTTCGAGCCGAAGGTTTTGCGCAAGATCCGGGTTTCGATCGCAAGGTCCGGGCGTGAGGAAGCTCGCGATATTCGTAAGGAATCCATTCGGTACCCGGTGGCTCAGGAGGAGCGTGGACCTCTGCTCTCCTCGGTCATGCTGTCCCAATCGGCTCAGCAGTCCTGCACAGGCAGCGGCAAAACCGAAGGCCCTTGCCAAAACTCGTCCCGTAAAGATCAGCCTGGTTGCAGATCCACGCGCCGCCACTCCCGCGCGAAAGCGGGAAACCAAAACATTAGCTCAAAGCGTCTGCAAGTGCCAGCGCTTGGTCAGGCTCGCCGTAGCCGTGGATCGAATAGATGATTCCTTTCTTCACCCAGATCAGGGTATATTCGGGCGGGCGCCCGTGATAGCTGTGGCCCATAATCAAATCCCCCTGGACGCCATCCACCTGCTCTTCAAGGTAAGAGCTCGCCTGCCTCGGTATCGGCACAACAAGAGTCGATTTCCAATCGACCGTTGCGCAGAAGTTCTGGGCCTGCTGGGGACTCATGCCTGCCGCCTGAAGTGCAATTTCGAAGAGCTGGCTAACATTCAAATCGGGTGGGACGCTGACGATTGGACTTGGGACCTCGGAAAGCACGACGCAGCCGGCACTGCTGGATGGTGGGCTCTGGTTTTGTGCGCCAGCCTTCGGTCCGGCGTGCCTGTCCGGGCAATTCCCGTAGCGGAGAAAAGCCGATTTCGGAATGTGTACGGCAATCGTCTGGCCATTAACACTTGCCGGAACCTGCAGGTTTGTCTGGCCCAGGCTATTCAGAATTGCTTGAAGGCGGCTCTGATCCAGCTTCATGATGTAGCCCTGCTCGCCGACCACTCCGATTCGGGGTGTCTCGCTCAGATCCGTGAATGTGCGCACCGGGAAGCCCGCCATTTGGGACGCCTGCGACGCCTCCGTAACAAATTGCGGCTTGCCGGCGGAGAGTGTCACGGTCACATCATTCGAGATAACCTGCTGGACGAGCGCTCGTGTGTCACGGCTTGGATTAACGTTCAGATCTACCGGAACCACGGTTACCTTCTCGACGCGCAGCATCATGAGAACGCGCTGCGTCCAGCTTCGCGCTGGCGCAAACGTCAAGAGAACGATAACCAGTGCGGCCATGGCCAGTGTGCCCCAGGCCGGGAGGGGATGCGTTGAAAAGAAATCTGCCAGGAAACCATGCCGCACAGGCACGTCACCTTCAGAATCCAGACGCGACTGAAAGTGCTCGAATGATTTTTGCGGATCGATCGTTTCTCGCGGCGCCAGCGAAGCAAGAACACGTCCTACCTCCTCACTATCACGCGCCATGCGCTCCATGCGTGCGCGGCATTCCGTGCAAAGCTTGAGGTGCTGGTCGGCATCTGCCCGTTCCCTCTCAGTTGCCTCCTGGTCGATCAGGGCACGTAGAGTCTCGTCACTAAGGCATTTCATGACTCCTCCTTATTTTCCGTAAAGTCCAAGGTAGTGCTTGCGGAAGGCGGCTTCCGCGCGGATGAGCCTGGTTCCAACCGATCCGGCTTTCACACCCAGAGTCTGGGCCAGCTCCTGATACGAAAACCCACTCGCCCGCAGAATCAGAAGCTGCGCCTGATCAGGCCGTAGGCAAGCCATCGCCTTGCGTACCTGTGCGCGTCTCTCAGCCTCCAGGACATCTTCCAGGGGGTCTGGTCCTGAATGCGCAGCGAGCGATGATCCCGCCTCCTGTTCGTAGCGACCACGCCGGGCTTGGGCACGCAGGCTGTCAATAGCAAGATGAGTCGCCGTCCGGTAAAGCCAGCCGCTCGGGTTAAACTTGTTGCCGCCGTAAGGCTGGCGGTAAAGCCTCCAGAAAGCCTCAATCGCCAGGTCCTCGGCTCGCGAATAATCACCCACAATGCGGAAAACCACACCTGCCAGCCGGGTGTAGTTTTCTAGGAAGATACGCCGAAAGGCCTCCTCAGGCCAACAAGACTCACCGCTTTCCGCGCTCTTTGCGTCACTCAACCTGGTCTGCTCGCTGAAACGAGTTCCCACCGGAACGACCACTGGAGACCTGCTGAGCCTACGCTGTTAAAACGCTTGCCGCTGTCGAAATGTAACAGTCTTCCGGATAGTCTTACCATACGCTGGTTTTATGGTTCCCGCGAAGGGGCATGCCATTTAGCGAGGTTCGCAAGGAACAAGCATCTGGGAACTGGCGATCGTGCATTAGCGGGGTAGCTGTATGAAGCCGATGCCGGCGGATGCCATCAGCGCAGTGCATTGGCTCGAAGGAATATGCACCCCCATTGGACTAGCCGAAAAACCATGTCGCGTAACTCACAACAAGTAGGCGAGAAAACGCCATCTCTGGCGGGATTCAAACCCCCGACGCGCGGGCGGGCCCCTGAAGTTCTATGGGGTCTGGATCGGTGACAGCTCAACCCTGTCTGGAGCGATCTTCGACTGAATGACGCCGGTCCAGACGTCTCGCCCAAATGAATAGAAGGGGATGTGCTTCTCCCTAATGTCGCGTCAAGCGTGAAGGCGCACGCGGAAATCGCTTCCGTGTGGGTGATGACTCAGGCGCCTTTCGGCCAGCAGCACCCGGGAACAGCGCTCAAGTTTCAGCAACCGTTGCTGCAAACTCGTCAGCGACCAGTTCTCGATTCGTCGGAGCAGCGTCAGCCGTCGCCGCAAGCTGCCCGGATTGTGGGCCAGCAGGATCAGCGCCAGGCGTACTTGGGTCGAACGAAACCGATGGCTGCTTCGCCGTTGCATCTTTACGGCCTGTCCAGCTTCCCCTTCAACAGCGAATATGGGATAATCACCGTGAATAGCAGGAAGCCGGGACGAATGAGTAGAGTTGGTAAAATTGTCACATCCATAATATTCTTGTCTGTAGTGGTTCTTGCCGGCTGCACTGGCAGTGACGGGCCGACGCAGGGGTCGACCACCAGCGGAGCGATTGCGAGACCGCAGGACGCCGCCGCCGTGCCGGTCATGGTCGCCAAAGTCGAGCGGAGCACCATTCCGGTCGAATTAAGCGCCATTGGCACCGGCCAGGCCTACCAGACTGTCTCGGTAGAGTCGCAGGTTGCAGGTATCGTCAAGGAAGTGCATTACCAGCAGGGCCAGTTTGTTCGCAAGGGCGACCTGCTGATTACGCTTGACAAGGACCCGTTTCTCGCCGCCCTCGCGCAGTCCGAAGCGGCGCTCGCCAGGGACAAAGCGCAGGCCCAGCTCAGCCAGGTAGAGCTGCAGCGCAATGACAAGCTCTACAAGGA
>JAKASH010000101.1 GCA_021828225.1 Acidobacteriota bacterium
AAAAACTGAAGGTGATGCAGGCCCGCGTCGAGGAGTTGGAGAAAAGGCGCCACGTCTCATATGTCACTCACGTGGCGGATAATGCCAAGCCGGCGAAGGCCAAAACCGTTGCCACCAAGCCTTCCCATGCTCTTCTCGCTGAAGCCGTTCCTCATCCCGCCAACGGCGCAATCGATAGCTTGCAGAAATCCACGCATCGCACAGTGCTCAACAGTCATCGCTCGGCCGACCCCGCGACTGCTTCTGAGGTTCGCAAGTCCCAGCCCCCGACGAAACAAGCGGCGCCTGAGTCCAAAACGTTGCTTGCAAGCGCGCCGCAACCTTCGAATAAACAGCTGAGCCTTCTGCAGAGCGATGTTGCTGCCAACAATAACCAATGGCAGGCAACGGTCAATCGTCTGGGCAATGTTGTCGGTGAACTCGATTCGCAGCGAAATGAACTCAAGAAGAATCAGAGCAACGTCAATTATCTTATGGCATTGGCGCATCGGACCAATGTTGCCTTCACCCTCATGAAAGGACGGAGATTCCAGCGTATCGGTCCGGTATCGATGAAACTTACGGCCACCAGCGTGAAGAACCAGCATTACAACATCCGCCTGATCGTGGATGACAAGTCAGTCGAATTGAAAGACCGCGCACTGAATGAAGTCGTGCAGTTCTATACTTCACAAAGCAAATATCCACTTGAACTGATCGTCTCCCAGATCAATAAGGGAGAAGTTTCTGGAACGCTGGCTGTTCCGCATGATTTGAGTGAAGAACTCAGCAACACTCAACTCCAGGAAAAATGAGAGGGATGGATTGGGGTACCGGCCCTCTCAAGCTCTTCTGAAGCTCTAGCCAGCAACCTTCGGGGTTGTGCTCGCGTCAGCTTCCAGACACTGCCCTGCCCATTCGCCGAGCCGCAGCTTCCCTGCCAACGTCATCCTACGTTGATACTGTTAACGCTATTCGCAACAGAAAACGAAGCATTGCGCTTTGACTTCTTAAGAGGAAGTGGCCATAATCGGCGTCTTGGTCCACCGTAGCGAAGAGCTCAACGGGAATGACAACGCATTAAGACATTTTGAATAAACAGGAGATTCAGGCCATGTGTGCGCGCACTGTCCGAACATCGCTTCTTCTTGCATTGTGTCTCGCTGCTGTCCCTTCGATGAGTTCCAGTTCAAGCGAGCCAAACCCTGCGCTTCTCCACCATCTCTGGCCGGCCCAGTGGATTGCGTGCCCCGGCAGCCCGCACCGCGGCTTCGGTGTTTATTATTTCCGCAAGGATTTCTCGCTCTCGAGCAAGCCCGCCCACTTTGTCATCCATGCGAGCGGCGACAACCGTTACCAGCTTTTCGTCAATGGCACTCGCGTTCTTGAAGGCCCCGCGCGTGGTGACCTTTTCCACTGGCGCTACGCGACGCTCGACATTGCCAAGTACCTGCACGGCGGAAAGAATGTTCTCGCCGCCGTCGTCTGGAATTTCGCCGAACTCGCCCCCATGAATCAGATGAGCAACGAGACGGGATTGATTGTGCAAGGGGACACGGCTCAGGAATCGGTGGCCGACACGAACGCGAGCTGGAAGGCGCTGGAGAGCCACGCAATCCAGCCGATCCCGATTAACCGCAAGACAATTCCCTTCTACATGGTGGTGGGTCCCGGAGAGCGCTGGGATGGTTCCAAGGTTCCCTGGGGATGGCAGGATGTCGGTTTCGACGATTCTGCATGGGAGCCGGCAGAGACTCTGGTTCACGGCGGGCCGCGCGGCATACAGGACAGCCCTTCGAGGTGGATGCTGGTGCCGCCGAATATTCCGCTGATGGAAGAGAAGCTTCAGCGCCTGGTGAGCGTTCGGCGCGCGGAAGGAGTAGCGGTTCCGAAGGGCTTTTTGCAGGGACATGCGCCGATGACAATCCCGGCCGAAACAACGGCCACGGTGCTGCTCGATCAAACTTACGAGACAACGGCCTATCCGGAACTTGTGGTCAGCGGAGGACGCGGTTCGGTGGTGACCCTCACTTACGCTGAGGCACTCTGGAAGGGTCGAGAGAAAGGCAACCGGAACGTCATCAAGGGGAAAAAGATGCTGGGCCTGGAAGACCAGTTTTTGCCCGACGGTGGTAACCGGCAAATGTTCCGGCCTCTCTTGTGGCGCACCTACCGCTACCTGCAGATAGGTGTTCGAACCGGCGCGGAGCCTATAACCATCGACGACCTCCGCGGGATCTTCACGGCGTACCCGTTCAAGATGCGCGCAAGCTTTGAGAGCAGCGATCCGGTTCTGCAGAAAATGTGGCAGGTGGGCTGGCGAACCGCCCGGCTCTGCGCTCACACAACCTACATGGACTGTCCTTACTACGAGCGGCTGCAATACGCCGGCGACACCCGCATTCAGATCTTGATTTCACTATACATGACGGGTGACGACCGCCTGGCAAAGAACGCTATCGAACTCCTGAATGATTCGCGTATGCCCGACGGCCTGACGCAAAGCCGCTATCCATCGCACCTGCCGCAGATCATCCCGCCGTTTTCCCTTTTCTGGATTGGCATGATGCACGACCTCTGGTGGTATCACGGCGACACCGCGTTTCTTCGCCAGTATCTTCCGGGAGTCAGGGATGTGCTCGGATGGTTTGAGAGACGCATCAGCCCGTCCGGGCTGCTGGGGCGGCTTGAATGGTGGGACTTTGTCGACTGGACGCCGCAATTCAAGGATGGCGTGCCGCCGCAGGAAGCTGACGGCCAATCCTCGATTCTCACCCTGCAGTTTGTTGCGGCGCTCAACGAGGCCGCCGATCTCGAATCGAGTTTCGGCAACAAGGCTTTCGCCGGACGTGACCGCACGCTGGCGGAGAGAATCGCCCAGGCAGTTTATGAGAAGTGCTGGGACCCGCAGCGCGGCCTGCTGGCAGATACTCCCGAGCGCAATGAGTTCAGCCAACACGCCAACATCCTCGGAGTCCTTACCAACGCGATCCCAGTTAACGATCAGAAGCGCGTCATGCAGAGGGTTTTAACTGATCCCACGCTGGCTCAGTGCTCGTACTATTTCCGGTTCTACTTGTTCCGAGCCATGAAAAAGGCCGGGCTCGGCAACGACTACCTGAGCCAGCTCGGGCCCTGGCGCCAGATGCTCAAGCTCGGGCTGACGACATGGGCGGAATCGCCTCCGCCTACAAGCTCACGCTCCGATTGCCACGCCTGGAGTGCTCATCCGAACTTTGACTTTCTGAATACGGTGGCAGGAATCGAACCCGCCGAGCCGGGATTTGGCAAGGTTCTAATCGAGCCGAATCTGGGCACGCTGACGCATCTCGCGGCCACGCTCCCCGTTCCCCGGGGGAATATTACGGTGAAGTATGAACAGCGCAATGGCCAATTGACCGCCGATGTCACGCTGCCACCCGGCATGACGGGCTGGTTTGAGTGGGCAGGACAAAAGCTGGCGCTGCATGGCGGGGCGCAACATTTGCAGCTTCATCAGCAATGACCTGTCCCCAGCAGCAAGGGGCTGGGCCGAGAGGGTGCAGGCTCGGCCGCAGCCAATATCTCCACAGTAATTCAGATCCGTGGACAAACTGTCCGCGTCGTCCTTGATTTGATTTTGTGGAAGGTTTCGGGGCAAGCCGCAAGCAAGCTGCTACGAGCCCGAGCGAACCATGACAGCCCTGGGCCCCTTGGGGCCGTTTTCCACTTCGAACTCTACGGCCTGACCCTCTTTTAACGTGTCAAAGTTGAGTCCCTCAAGGCTGCTGCGGTGAAAGAAGATCTCTTTCCCTTCCGTCGAGCGGATAAACCCAAATCCCCGGTCGCGAATCACACGCTTCACTGTTCCTTGCATAGGCACCTCTCATGCAGAGAGAAGGGTAGTTGCCCTCGTCATAGGTCGGGATTCGGCTGATCCGGCAGGAAAACCGGTCGGAGAGGAGTTCCCTTCTTCGCATCGGCTTCAATGTAGCAACGCTCCAGCCGTTTGTCAAACACCTTGCCTGCAGGCTAAAGCATTTACCCGTAGCACCACCCTTCAGGGTGGCATGCCGGGCATTAAGCCCGACGCTACGACCAACAGACGACTGCCGAACAAGCGGCCGTGATCGGTGGTACACTTTTCCTAACACTTTCCGGAGGTAGTCCGATGTCACAGGAAAATTTCTCGCGACGGAAGTTTCTTCATGGCATTGCCGCAGGATCAACAGGCGTTGCTTTAGGATCAATTCCTCCTTCAATCCCGGGCACGCCGGCCGGTGTGACTCCCGGGCCCGGCGCCCCGGTTACCTCAGTTTCCTACCCCATTGCGCAGCCTGGAACGACTGCTGCGGTTGGCGACATCAACATTGTGACCCTGGCTGGGATCCCTCAACCCTACCAGGAAAAGATTCGCGGCTTTTCGCCTGCGATCAAACTGAAACTCTGCAGGTCGCGGGAGGAATTTCATCGCGAGGTTCCTCAAGCGCATGTCATCTTCGGCTGGTTTACAAAGGACGACCTCGCCCGTGCGCAACAACTGAAGTGGATTCAATGGGGCGCCGCGGGCGTCGAAAACATCATGTGGCCCGAACTGGTGAATAGCCCGGTTGTCCTGACCAACATGCAGCGCATGTTTGCTCCGCCCATTTCGGAAACCGTTTTTGCTCTTCTGCTCGCGCTCACGCGAGGCATTGACCGCTATACGATTCAAACGCATGAGCACAAATGGCACCCGGTCGAAGGCCTGGTCGAGATCAGCGGGAAGACGATGGGCGTGGTCGGGCTGGGAGGCAATGGTACGGACACCGCCTATCGCGCTTACTACGGGTTTGGCATGAAGGTGCTGGCTGTGGATCCCAAGCCGTTGCCCAAACCTCACTTTGTTGCCGAGCTTCACTCGCTCGACTGGCTGCCCCGGATGCTGCCGCAAGTGGATGTTCTGGTGAGTGCCGCACCGCTGACACCCATCTCGAAAAACATGTTTAACGAAGCGCTGTTCCGCGCCATGAAGCCCACCGCTTATTTCATCAACATTGCGCGCGGCAAGGAGGTTGATACGCCCGCGCTTGTTCACGCGTTGAAGGAGCACTGGATTGCGGGCGCGGGGCTTGATGTCGCCTATAAAGAACCGCTGCCGCCCGACGACCCGCTGTGGAGCGCCGGCAACGTGATCATCACCTGCCACAGCTCCGGCCATTCGCCCCAGACCGAAGGGCGCCGCCTGGACCTGTTCGCGGAAAATGTTCGGCGGTATGTTCATGGGCTGCCCTTGCTGAACGTGGTGGACAAGCAGCGTGGCTATTGATCCTCCTGGGGTTCGAGAAGCCAGCGGTTCTGGTGCAGGAAATCGCCGACGATGGAAATATCGGCGCTCCCGCACACGATCAATCGGCAGAAGGTCACGGAGGAAAGGATGTCGGGTTGGCCACGCGCGGCCTGGCGCAAGACTCTCCGTGCATCCTGCTTGCGCCGGGTCTGCCAGAGTTCCAGCGCCTGCAGCGCGAGCATCGAAACATCATGAGGATTGGCGGCAAGCGCCTGGGCGCATTCCGCCAGCGAAGCCTCCGTCTGGCGCTCACGCCAGAAAGCGAGCGCCAGCACGCGGTGTCCCTCCGGCGACTGAGGATTCTGTGCTACCAGCGTCTGAGCCTGGGAAATAGCGCCCTGCACATCTCCCTCGCGAAGGTGCATCAGCGCGAGTTGTTCGCCCGCCGGCAGGAAGTCCGGTTGCGCGGCCAGGATATTGGTGAACAACTCCTTCGCCTGCGCAGAGTCACCCGCTTCCATATCGAGCTTTGCAAGCTGGTATTGGCTCTGCCAGTCTTCGGGATCAATCGCCACCGCCTTCTTCAAAATTGAAAGAGCGTCCATGGGCTGCCCGCCCTTGACCAGCAGTTGGGCAAGAGCTGCATAAGCGGGCGCAAGATCCGGCGACGCCTGAATGGCCTGCTTGAAATACTTTTCAGCTTCATCCGGCTTCCGCTGAAACAAAGAAATCTGACCCATCCCGTAATAGGCCGAGCCGCTGTGAGGATTTTCTGCAATCGCCTTCTTGTATGCGGCTTCCGCACCCAGTTCGTCGCCGGTCGAGAATGACGCGCGGGCCAGAGCCACCTGCGCCCTGGCGCGGTCCGGAGCTGAAGAAGCAAGCTGGATCGCTCCCAGGGCGTCGGCTTGCGCCTGCTTCTTGCGTCCGGCGTCGAGTTCCAGTTCTGAAAGGTCTAAGCGCATGTTGAAGTCGTGAGGTTCCAGCGATACCGCCTTCTCCGTTTCGCTGAGCGCCAGAGACTGGAAATCGCCCGGCGAGAGACCGGCGGATGCCGCGGCCTTGCCTGCCGGACCGTTGTAGATGCTCCACGCGAGCTGTCCAAGCTCATAGTGTGCCCGCGCGCTGTCCGGCTCCAGCCTGGCAACCTCGCTAAGCTCTGTCCACGCGGCATCGAGCTTTCCTTGCTGCCATAGGGCGATGCCCAGTCCTCGATGGGCGGGGACGAAGGTGGGATCCGCCTGGATGGCCCTCCGGAAAGCGGACTCAGCCGCGGCGAAATCCTTGTGGTCGATCTGGCCGTTACCCTCGTTGACCCATTCAATCACCTGCTGGGGCGGGGCCGGCTGAACCGCAGGAGCTGAGGTGGCGGCGCTCCCGGCAGATTGTTGCACCGCGGCGTAGCCCGCCACAACGCTTGCCAGACAAACCAGCACCACGCCTGCAAAGACGCGCGGCTGGGCGGTCCGTAACCACCGCATGTCGTGGGGAATACCCTTAATGCGCTGGGCGAATCTGTTTCGGGTCCTGAATAACGATTTCAGCTCGGCCATTGTATGATCTTATCTCCCCCGAGATCTGAACCCTTCTCCCTTCCAATGACGCCAGATCGCCAAACCGGGAACGGTCCGAGGCAAAGATGACACTGGTGAACGGACAAGTGCGATAGTCCTGGCAAAAATCCAGAAACGTGCTGCCCGAGCGCGAAGTGAAAACCCGCAGCACACGGCCTTCAACACAAGTATTTTCGCCGGTGTGACGGCCGGCATCGCGGATGTCAACACACCCTCCGGTGAAAGACGGTTGCTGATCCCGCACGCTCTCGCTCGCAACCGCGTGACGCATGCCGAGGCGGTAGGCCATCACTGAGCTCAAAACCACCACCGCGACGCCGATGACGATCAAAGTCGCAGTCTGTTTTCCAATCTTCATCACTGGTGACGCCTTCGTGAATTGGAGGGCCTATGTGCCTTGTGCTTTCGGAACGACTTTTGTTTCAGTTCCGCTCCTGACCCTGAGTATAGCAAACGCGACACGGACCGAAAGGGAGGACAGGCATTTGGAGACCGGCAGGCAGGATAAATCGACTCCAAATCCGGCAGCGGCCCTCGCTACGATTCGACAGCTATCGGCTTCCGGCCGGACGGACGAAAGACTCCGTGCGGGTCGTGTTCAAAGTGATAGATCTTGGCCACCTCGACTTCAAAACGCCGCAGCCAGGACAGTTGTCCGACCGCCAGCGCCACAAGCGTTCCCAGCAGAGGCCCGATCCAGTAAACCCACCAGCCACGCCAGTCGCCCGCAACAAGGGACGGACCCACGCTGCGGGCGGGATTGGTGCTGGTTCCCGAAACGGGCGCTTCAAGATAAACCATCACCGCGTAGAGGAAAGGAAACAGCATCGGAGTATACGCGCGAAGGCGCGAATGCCCGAGAAACAGGAAGAGCCCAACTATCAATCCAATGGTGGTGATGACTTCTCCGAGGGTCGCCTGCAGAAGCGTATAGCCGGAACCTGGAAGGGTTGCTCCAAATTCAATGCTGGCGCCCATGCGACCCCACGCCAGAAGCGGCAAGGCTCCCACGACTCCGCCGGCAAGCTGGGCAATAATGTAGCCCAGGGCATGAAAGCGGCCCATCTTCCCTTTCAGCCAGAAGGCCAACGTCACGACAGGATTAATGTGAGCGCCGCTGGTTTTGCCCACGGGGGAAATGGCAATGGCGGCGCCGGTTGAGCCGAACAGGAAGCCGGTGATGAGCCGGCGGATTCCCGGGTCGGGCAGCAGCGCGGCGACCGGGCTGCCCGCACCGAAGTCAACGATCACGATCGAGACACCAACCCCGACCAGCAGGGCCGTGCCCACAAACTCCGAAAGGAAGAGCGTCCAGAGAGCTTTCATAAGTTTTGTAGCCGGGTCGCAACCTCTCAAGCCTGCCGCCGGAGAGTCCCACCTGGAATAAACATTTCTAGGATTTTCTCCGCTTTGTTGCCGGTGTGTTTTTCATTGGCCCTGTGTTTTCATGAACATGGCCCGGTTTGTTTTCCGGTTTGTTTCCGGTTTGTTTTTTGGCCGATTCTTTATTTTCAAC
>JAKASH010000102.1 GCA_021828225.1 Acidobacteriota bacterium
GAGGGGTTCAGTCTACGGAGCTGTAGATAAAATTGTAGACGTCAAATCCCCCAAGATCACCAAGGTTCCACAAGTTTCAAAGGGTGGCCGCAACAGGTTCCGTACTGGGCGCCGCGTGACCGAGGGCCATCACGCCAACGCGTCCATCGCTGGAGGTGAGGTGTCAAATGGCGTGCATAGCAGCGCGGACACCGGTAAATCCTGAGAACAGCCACTTTCTTCCTCAGTCAGTTTCTTGCTGTTTGCGCGCCTCGTTTGGAATAGCTCTGCTTGCCACAGGCTCCTTTAGGTTCTTGTGAGTTGACAGCAGGTCGTGCCGCTCCTAGAGTAAGGGGTCGCCCTTGGAGACAAGCGCACTCAAATCGTGAGCCGAATCCCCAAATTGGTTCGTGTCCGTCCGCTTGAAGTGGCCGACTTCGGATTTATTCGCCGCTTGGCGTCGAGACAGGCAGGTTTTACGATCCCGCCGTTTTATGTCCTCTGGTTGTTGAAGCAGACCAATTCTCGCTCCTGCCTGGTGGCGCGGCATGTGAAACAGGGACCAGTCGCGTACTTACTGTCAATCCTCGTTACGACGCGACAGGGGAAGGACCTCTATATCTGGCAGCTTGCCGCTTCAAAGAGCGGCTTGCATCTGGGGGCTACAGAGGTACTCCTGCTGGCATTGCGCAAATTCGTGCTCAGGATGCATGTTCGGCGGGTTTTCTTCACCACTGTTCCCGAATCTCCCCAGTTTCGCGCGTTTAGGAGGTATGCCTACGTGCTTTCTGGTGGTGGGGCAGCGTTGCGACCACGCCGGAATCTTCCTCCCATGGTGTCGAGACGTGAACGTGAGTTTGTTGTGATGGTGAGACGGCGAGATATGTAGTCCAGTATTGATGGGGTACTCGGTTCGCCGCTTCGATGGCCTCTCGGGTGGTCTGACGGACCGCATTCGGTCTATTCGTCAGTGAGAGGCCATCGAAACGGCCAATCATGGCTTACGTGGAGCGTCCGAAGTCGATCGCGTTTTTCTGGTAGCAAATGTGACCCCATTCGCGAGTGCGTCGAACACCAACATTGCGGGGGCCTCGCTTTGATATGGTTTCCGCCGGCCGGGCAACTTCCAGGAGAGTTCCTCGAATTGGTCGGCGAGCTTTTTTGCGATGGCGTGCTTGGGGACCTTCCCGTTCGACGCGAAGCAATTCTTCACTTGAGCTGACGTGATAATCCGAAACTTTGCCGAGTGGCGCCGAGTTTCCACCCTCACTGCGGCCACAATTGCGAGGAATCGCGCATTCTGAACGCGAGAGCGGTATTTTCGAGCGCGCACCACAACAGTCTGCGGCCTATGAAAAACCAAGAGCGTCGCAATTCTGTCTGACACCACCGATCTGAGTTGAGCATGTGGTTCGCCGAGTGACCGCACACCCCAGTCCAGCAATCTGGCTGGCATCTCAATGGCGGCAAAACCGAGCCTGCTCGCTCGGATTTCGAGTGCGAGCAATCGTTTAGGCAAAGGCATCCGGTCTATTCAGCTTTTCCTCGCTCGACGAGCCATGCGAGTTTTTGGGCAGTCAGATTGGCGGTCCGGCCATTGGGGCTGGAATTCTGAAGGTCTGCGCCCATTCCGTTCAACTTGGCCTCAATTTCTCCGGCAATAACGTCGCGCATGCCGGCGAATATCGCAGCGACCGGGACGCGAAAGATCACTTCATAGGCGATCGCGCTTTCGAGTGGGGGAATGCTCACCGCCCGTTCGTGGCGCGATACTTGGCCCTCGTCTTTGTGGCCGAGCAGCTTTGCCACGTCTTTCTGGCTCAGCCCTGACTTTTTCCTCTGGGCTCGGAGGTAGTTGAGCGCTGCGGAATGCTTCATTTGGGGTGCTCACGATGGAAGCTTGGTGACATCGACCTTTGTTTAGAATGTAGCAGGCGCAAAGTTGATGGGGAGGTGAATGGATTTGCGCGCCGTGCCCAGGAAAGCTTGCTTCCCGGACACCTGTCCACAGAGTGTCGTGGCATATGCCAGTGAAATCGACCTGAGCGATCGCCGGCCTGTGGGTTGACGGTGAATAACCTGTTTCTTTAATTAAAGCACACGACTCTGCCTTCGGCGTGGTCGCTTCCTGTTGGCGTGCTTACGTGGGTGCCCTTGACGAGCCCGCGCCTGACGCTCATCACCTCGGTCGAGAAACCGCTCCACTTTCCGCCCCAGGAGATCCGGCGGGATCTCAAGTATCCAGCCGATGATTGTTTGAATGATGAACTGCATCCATCCCATATTCCTGATCCTACCGGTTCGTTTAGCTGGACAAAAGGTACTTGGGGACGCGTCCCATGCGTGAGGCTCGTTTCGCCGAGTGCACGACGTGAACCTGCACAGGGCGCAGTTCAGAGCATCTTTACCACACTCGAACGGGGCATCAGACTGACGCGATGGCTCAAAGGAGCAAATGGCAGGAGCTCCGCGACCCCGATGCGCCGAGCGTTATCTGCGGGAAGGCGGATTCTGGGTTTCGTTCGAGGATGGGGACGGCAATCCAGAACGGCGAGAAACAGGCCGGTGTTGCTGTGGGCTCTCTCTATCCGTCTCTCACGGAGGCCGAGCTGAAAACGGCTGAAATGAACCTGCGCCGCTATTTTTCGCTCGCCATACAGATTGAGCAGGAACTGCGCGGCCGCGTGGGGAGTTTTGACAGTCCGTCAAATCCTCCTAATATGGAAGAAAGGTCGAATTCATTGAAAAGTTAATCGGTCGCACCATGGGCAAGTGTTTTGCGTATGCCCGGGTGTCGACCCCCCGACAAGGAGAGCGAGGAGTATCGCTTCCGGAGCAGCGAGCTGCAATCGAGAAGTATGCGAGCGTGCATGGCCTCGCGATCACTCGCTGGTTCGAAGAGCGCGAGAGTGCTTCAAAGCAGGGCCGTGCCGCGTTTGCCGAGATGCTGCGCCTTCTGCGCCTCGGACGGGCGCAAGGGGTCATCATTCACAAGATTGACCGCAGTGCCCGGAATCTCGAAGACTGGGCCGATGTCGGAAAGTTGGTTGACGCAGGGGTAGAGGTCCACTTCGCCACCGAAAACGTTGATCTGAAGACTGTGGCTGGCCGACTCTCGGCCGACATTCAGGCCGTTGTGGCTGCGCACTACAGCCGTAATCTTAGGGAAGAGGTAAAGAAAGGATTCTACGGCAGACTCAAGCAAGGGTTTTACCCGCTTTACGCCCCGATTGGTTATCTCGACCAGGGTTCCGCAAAGGCCAAGATTCCCGATCCCGTGCGTGCACCCCTCATTGGGGAAGTTTTCGCCCTCTACTCAACTGGAACGTTTTCATTGCCCCGGTTGGCTGAGGAGATGTTCCGCCGCGGGTTGAGAAACCGCCGTGGCGGACGAGTTAGTATTAACGGCCTTGCCAGGATCCTGACGAACCCCTTCTACGTGGGTCTGATGCGAATCCATAGAACGGGACAAACATTCACCGGTAATCATGAGTCACTCGTCACGACGGAGCTTTTCGGAACCGTCCAGGCGTTGCTATCTGGCAAGCGAGTAGATCGGGCAAGCAATCGCATCTTCACTTACAGTCGGCTTGTGCAGTGCGCTTCCTGCGACTACTCGCTCATCGCAGAGCGAGGCAAGGGACATGTGTATTACCGTTGCCATAACCGCCCATTCAAGAATCCTCCGGTATGCCCGCAGACCTCTATCCGCGAAGAAGCCCTCGATGCTGCGGTCCTCGCAGCTCTGGCCGAGATTGATCTTTCGGACGGTGAATTGCAACAAGCGCGGGTCATGATCGAAGAAAGCAAAAAGGGGATTGAACAAACGCAGGTGGCCGCTCGTGAGGCTCTTCGTCTACAACAGGAGCAACTGCGCATGCGGCTCACGAAACTCACCGATCTCTTAATTGACGGCACGATAGACAAAACAGCATTTGGGGAACGGCGAGATGCGCTAGTTCTGGAGCAGGCCCGGATCAGGGAAAGACTGGCGGAAATCGAGCGCAATCCGACGAGTACCATAGAAGCCATCGAAAGCACTGTCGAACTCGCGAAAAGCCCGTCGTTGCTGTATAAAGCGGCTTCAGCCGAGAAAAAGCGCGAATTGCTGAAAATCATACTGTCGAACCTTGTGGTAAGTGGGAAAAATGTAAGAGTGACGCTGACTTCGCCGTTTCGATTGATCGCCGAAAGAGAAAAATTACCAGCTAGTAGGCCTTATCGGGGGACTTGTCGAACCTGGGAACAAATCTTGAAACAACTCATCATACAATCGATGCCGGGATGGCGGCGGTGAAATAGCCGCTTTTCGCCATCATAGCGCGTGAACCCAACTGCGCAAGGTGGGCGGATTTGCGTGCCACGCCATCTCGGCCTGTTTCATGAGTTCTTAATGTTGGTATGCTAGTATTGTGTGGCTATCAGATTTCAGGTAGTATCAATGTATACCTATCGCCATCCCTATGGATGAGAAGAAGAAGCTAGAAATCCGGGCGGCTTTCCTGCGCGCCTACGCAAACCTTCCCCTAAACACACGGCGTGAGATCATCGTGGTGTTGGATCCGGAAGGACCCGTGACGTGGGAGGCGGCATACTTCGAGATAAAAAACGATACCCCCAAAGGCGACGTGATCTTACGGAAATTGAGCGAAACCAAAATCTTGTAGATGGCAGAGGAACAAGACAACAACCAAGTTGATCAGAGCGTGGCGGAGTTGGTAATCGCCCGCCTTGACGTGCTGCCGCCCGATCGGAAGATTTCTGTCGGGTCGGAGGGAGAATTCACGAAGGCCGATCTGATCCAGCACGTGAAAGACGGCGATTCTATTGGAAAGACTATCATTGCTCTCGAACTTGAGTTCCTGCGCGCTTTGAAGGACGGGACGCTTCTCGAAGAGGCTTTGTCGGCGTCGAGTCAATAACTGCGCTCTCCGTGAATTCCAGCCGACACGTTTTGATTACGAGACCGGAACATGATCTGACAACTCGCTACCTTGCGAAATGGAGCGAGGAGATTGTCGCGGAGGCGAAGTCCAAGCATCATGACGTTGTGGACCTGAAGGCGAAAAAGGCGACGCGCGAACGTTTCATTGGGACAATGCAGAAGACCAACCCTCGCTTGGTGGTTTTGAACGGTCATGGCGACGAAGACAGGGTGGGTGGGCACGATGACGAGATTCTTCTGTCGGGACCGGACGGGGTCGTGAAGGACAAGATCATTTACGCCCGCGCGTGCAAATCAGCCAAGCGGTTGGGGCCGCAAACGGTTGCGAATGGAGCCTCTGCCTATGTCGGGTACGACGAAGATTTTGTGTTCGTGATCGACGAGGAAAAGAGCTCAAGGCCTTTGCGCGATAAGACTGCCGCGCTCTTCCTCGGGCCGTCCAATCACGCGGCACTTTCGCTCTTGAGGGGGCATACGGTGGCGGAGGCGAATCAGCATTCAAGAAGCCAGTTTGCAAGGAACATCCAGGCCCTCATCCTTCGCGGCCCATCCGATGACGATTACTACGCGATTCGGCATCTGTTGTGGGATCTCAGGCACCAAGTCAGCCTTGGTGACGGTGCAGCGGGGCTATAGCGGTATGCGTACACCGGTTGCAGTTATACATCGTGCGGGGAAGGAATGACAAAAGTCCCCGATTCTACCGCTAACGCAGATTAGAGAAAGTGCCTCTGACGCCCAAAATCAGGTTATCGCTGAGCGATTGGTATTGCTCCGTTTATGGAAGAGTCTACTGGGCGATTGATACTTCTTCGAGTCGATTCATTTGCCGGAGCACGTCATAGAGCTGTTGGTAGGTTTCCGGCGGGTTGGGGACCTGGCCCGGCAATTTGCCAATCTCAGCGACGGCCTTTCCCAGTCGAACAAGCACGTCCGGCACGGCTTTCTCGGGTAGGTGCACGCGAGCCCCTCGATAATTACTTATCACTGAGCGGATGGCTCCCGTGAGATGTTTTGTGTCCACCGCGCCATTCGGTAGGCGATAAGGGAGCTTCCACGTCTGCGGTTTCCGCGCGTCTTCCACGTAGGCAAAACACTCGGCTGGCCTCTTGTACTTGGGATGGAGGAGAGGGAGTGCCGGAGCTTCCGGCGCAGTGGCAGCTGATTCCGCCGCTATGACTGGAGCGGCCGGGGCTGGATCCTGGATGTGTCCCTCTTCGATTCTCTCGGGAACGCGATAAATCCCGTCCACGCTGATCCAAAAGGCATCCAACGACGGTGTCGGGTAATCTAGACTCAAGCGTGCGCGGTGCTTCAAGCCTCCATTCACGATATCTGCCGCGTAAAACAGTGTGCCATCGCTCACGGCGATGGTCGATACACGTTGTTCGTCTGCGTAGCGCCACGCTTGCGCGAGGGCATGTTCAAGCGAGGGTTGATCCCAAGAGAGGGAATTCGGCCGTTTCACTTCGACCACAAGCCGCTTGATGCCCATTTTCGTAAGAACCAGGTCTGCGTATTCGACCTGGTTGTTCAGGTCGCTGACTTCCCAGTTGAGCGGGATTGTGA
This sequence comes from Acidobacteriota bacterium, assembly GCA_021828225.1. The sequence continues at coordinate 6,494 of JAKASH010000102.1, forward strand.
AGAAGTCGGCTAGGATGCTCTCCGCGACCTTCTCTGCGGCGTGGCCGTATCGCGCTTCCTGCAAAAGCCATTGGGCACGTTTTTCCAGGAAGAAGGACCAGCGTGCTTGGATACAGTCGCAGAATTCCCGGAAGCTGGCGAGCTGCGCGAGTTTCGGTGGCATGCTCAATACACTAATCCTATCGCTATGACGCCCAGCGTCAACGGGAGACCGCCCGCTCGGTACCTTCGTGGTCAACGCGAGAGGGGGTATCTAGCCGGTAGGTGTAGTCGGCGTGCCTCCGCCGATTTGGGGGACGACATCTTCCATGACGTAATGGACAAACTGCTTCCCTAGCTCCGTTAACACATAAGGCTGTAGGAATCAACCCACCTCCTGAACAGTTCTGGTATGGTGAAGAAGGTCGAAAAAAAACCATATCAAAGCGATGCAGCAAAACAACTCGCTCGATCCCCGCGCCAAGACGCGCCTCCGCTGGATCGAGCATTACGAAAAGGTCAGCAAGAAAGTATTGAGAACGTGCCGCTACTTCGGCATCAGCCGCGGCACCTTCTACCTCTGGTACCACCGGTATATGCGGTTCGGCCTTGAGGGCCTCAAGAACAAATCCTCGCGCCCGCACAAGATCCACCGCTGGGTGCCGAAGGACGTGATCGCGACCATCCTCATGCTGCGTGAGCAGCGCCACTACGGCGCCGTCCGGATGTCGTATTACCTCAAGGAGAAATACAACTGGTTCGTGTCGCACCAGACGATCCAGAAGCTCTACCGCGAGCACGGGATGGGGCGCCTCAAATACAAGAAGCAATGGAAGCGCTATCCGCAGCGGTACGAGAAGGCCATGCCGGGCGACCGCGTCCAGATGGACGTGAAATTCCTCGACAAAACGGCCTTTGCGGGCAAGCGGTACTACCAGTTCACGGCGATTGACGACTGCACCCGCTACCGCGTCCTCAGGATCTACGACCACCAAACCGTGAAGAGCGCGACCGATTTCGTGGACCGGGTCCGGAAGGCGCTGCCCTTCGCCGTGAAGCAGATACAGACGGACAACGGGCACGAATTCGGCGAGCCGTTCACCTGGCACCTCGATGACCTCGGCATCACGCACCGCAAAACGAAAATCCGCTCTCCCGAGGAGAACGGCAAGGTGGAGCGGAGCCATCGCACGGACGAAGAAGAATTCTACCGGCACGGCCAATTCGTTTCCATCGTTCATTGCATGAAGCTTCTCGCCCAGTGGGAGAAGTACTACAATGAACGGAGGCCGCACATGGCGCTCAAGGGCAAGACGCCAAAACAATACCTTGCCGAGAAGCTCAGGAATCACGTTTCCAATCAGATCAAAAACATGGCATTGCCACCGAACCAGACTGTGCAGAAGGTGGGTTAGCTACTACAAGGCCAGAGAAGAAACGAGTTCGAGATGAAAGCCTTGGGAGTGGAGGAAATAAGCGAATGCCCGATGGTAGTTGCCGGTCGGCTCAAAACCAATCCGAACGGGCAAGCCCACGCCGTGGAGGAAATCGGCGAAGGCCTGGAATTCCGCTGCGGTGTTTTGCACCCGAAACTTTTTTCGGCTCCTCCATCCAGGCGCTTCGATCAGGGCTTCGTGTCGATCCTTGGCGATGTCGATAGCTACCCAGACAACGGCTTCCGGCGTACTCTGCTGGTTGGTCATGGTCGGTCCGTCTCCTTGTGTGAATGTTCAGCACACTCACGGTACAGGAGACCTTCGGCTGACCATGACCCACAAGCAGGGCTTCCGGTCGCTCCGCTCCCTTCAGCCCTGCTTGTCCACCCCTCTCGTTAGC
>JAKASH010000103.1 GCA_021828225.1 Acidobacteriota bacterium
CCCAATGTGTCCATGACAGCGGCCATGGCGTCCGCCGCTTCGGGCGCGGTCCTTCCTACCGATAACGGAGTTTTTCCATAGCCTGGGCGCGAGGGTGTGAGGATCGAAAACCCTGCTGCCAACAAGGCTTTATTTCCGCCGGAGGACTCGCAGTCATCCATCGAGCCAATAAGTCTCAGTACTACTGGACCTTTCCCCAGCAGTGTGTATTCAATCGGACCTGCCTTGGTCTGCGCGACACTCCTTGGGTACTTGTCTGCGACTGGGCACGCGGCGCACAAAAGAAGCACAACGAGTATGGCAGCAACAATCCCTATTATTGTTACCAAAGCCTTAGCTTTCATTGCCAACCGCCTGGGGTAAGTGTGCCCTGAATTTCTGTATGACTACCGAGTGATGGTATTTTGCGCCGGCGGGGTAGCAATCTGTATGCGCTCGATGTATCCCCGGGTGCATTGCGCTGGAAGCCGCTGCCTTTCTCCTTCCAGAGCACGATCGGGAAGCTCGCATCGCCACAACTCCATCATTTTTTAATTACGCCAAGAACGCCGACAGGGTTCCAACAGAAAGCGAATCTTTTGAATGTGGCGTCCCAATTTCGGAAAGCCTGGATCGATACATCGTGTCGTTCCATCGCAAACATGCACTCCTCGAATTGCTTGACCTGTCTCCATCTGCAGGGTTCAGACTTATGTCTGTTCCGAAAGCCTTTCCCCAGGACGAAGTCGTGAATCGAGACCGATCTTACGAAAGCAAAAATGTCAGCTAGGTCGGGTGCCTTCGCGAGCAATTTTCGAGGCGAAGGCCAAGGGAGCCGATCAGTGTAGCGGGCAGTAGCCGCGCCGCACTCCCACCGGAAATCTCATGCTGGCACGATGGCACAGAGTTTCAGAAGTGTCAGCATATTATGTGATCCTCAATAAAAGGGAGAGACCTATAGGACTAGGAGTATGCGGCGCAACGCCAGCCTATCCGTTCACTTTATGGTGGCGGCGACTGCAAGAATCTGCTTGCCGATGGCTTCGCGTATCGCGCGTGGAAGCAGGTCGGCCTGGTCAAGGTCGTTCCAGGCCGCGACGGTGCGCTCTGCGGTCTCGACAGTGATACCCCACAGCGGGCTCGCAGGGATTCTTGCCGTGTCGGCAAAACGCCGCATCTGGTCTTTCGTGATTTCGGAAAGGCTGCGGCTGCCTCCAAAGTTCAGGGCGAGGGTGTCGCCGGGAATGTAAGGGAGCGTGGTGACGAAATCGTAGGCCGGAGAGAGGACGGGGGTTCGCCGGTCGGGGTAGAGCAGCGACCAGTTTTTGAGATGCATGTCGGCATTGCCGATCAGCACGGAGAAAACCAGACGGCGCACAAACTCGAAGGTCCCTTCTTCGCCGGTTTCCGCCCAGAGGACCGAAGCGATATTGGCATAGCTGCGATTCCCGTACTTGTCGTCGGGATAGAGCCCGAACACTTGCGCAAAATCCTCCATGTGAACAGGATCACCGCCGGACACACGGTCGAACCGCTCGACGGCGAGGGCAGTGCCATCGAGCGCGCGCGCTTCTTGCGGCAATCCCTTGATGTTGGCCACGGTGACGAGGCGATTGACCGGGACGGGAATGCCCACGCGGCGCGCCAGTTCGAGCATGACGAATTCGTTCTCAGGGACTGCCGTGTAGCGGGGTGAAGGGAGCTTGACGATCCACGAGCCGCCCATGCCCCCGGCGGGAATGGTCAGGCCGCCGGTGGCCTCCACCACAGCGGAAAACTTCAACTGCACGCCTGCGAGAGAAAACCGCAGTGTCGCCTCAGCGTGAACGCCTTCACCTTCCCCTTCCTTACCTTTTTGCTCCTCGCGCGCGCTCTCATCACCCTCAAGGGGGGAGATGACGAGTGCGCCGGGAAGGTCGGCACCCAGCGCAGCCAGAAGAAAGAATTCGCGCTCAGGCTTTATGCCGGCAAGTTTTGCCAGATAAGTGCGCAAATGTCCCTCAGGAAGAAGGTTCGAGAAGAAGGGTGGCACACGGCGTGAGACGGGCCGCACGGCCGTGACAAGGCCACCTGTCCCGCTCTTGAAGGACAGGCTCAAGGTGGGCCGCTGCGGGTCGTCGATGTAATCCTGCTCGAAGGCAAATATCTGCCGCTCTCCCGCCAGCCGGTTGATGATGCCAATCTGGCGGCCATGCAGACGGACGGCGAGCGCGTTGAGGTTCTTTGTATCAAAATTCATCTTCGTGCCGCTCCTGCGATTTGGGCTCCTCGTCTTCGACAGCATAGAGGGGGCGTTCCTCACTCTCGCCCTTGTCGGCTTCCCGGAGGTAATCGCGGATCAGCGACTGGACAACTGGGACGAGCGCGCGCGGGACCATGAGGAGATCGCGGTCGAGGGTGCGGACGATTTCGAGAAGCGTGTCATAGCGCGGTACGATCCTGCCGGACTCGATGCCGGAAATGTGCGTCTGGGGCAGGCCGAGACGGCGTCCCAGTTCTCGCTGGCTCCAGCCGCGCCTGACGCGCGCCTCCTTCAGCTCACGGCGCATGTCCTCTGGGAGACCTTCGAGGCGAAGCGGTTTAATATGCGTATTTATATCATTTTCCATACACTATATATTATAGCATATCCAACTTAATTTCAACCAATCTGCTTACTTATATCATTTCTAAAAATAATATAATCTCGCATATCACTTCCAAAACGAAAAGATTTTACCTCCTCACAATGGCCCACAAATAGACCAATATGCTGACCATGGGAGAGCGAAACAAGGAAAGTTAAACCAAAATGGCCTTGCGAGGGACTGTTCCCAAGTCACTTCGGGATACGGCAGGGCGCATGCGCTTCAATACCGTATCAGCCTCGACTCTCCCTGAGTCCTATCCTGTGCTCCCTTCAGAATCTGATGGCTGCTCCAAAAGCACGGGACAGAAGGCTGGGCAGGTCCCGGACTCCAGACCGGATCACATCCTCGGTTTCTTCCAAATTAAGGTCTGCTGCCATAGTGCCCTTTGAAACAGTAAGTTCCGAGCCTTGCCGGAGGACATAATTTGTGACGTATTTGTGACGTCCATCCTTCCAAAGCTGCCAAAATTGCCATCCTTGACGAATTGCTGCGAATGATTCTAAAGTACTTGTTTGTTTTCAATACCCGGCATGAGAATTCGGCTTACAGGCTTGCTCGCGCCTTTTAACTTGCTTACGACAGCCGACTTCGATGATTCGGGATCGCAAAATATGATGACGGTGTTCCTGTAGCGGCACTGTCCTCAGCGCTGCGGGGCGCCGGTGAGGACACCGGCGCTACAGCCGGGCAACACGTCGATTTCGACAGACGCCTTGCCCAGCGAAGCGTGAGTGGCCGTGACCTTAATGCGGCCCGCCTCGCACTTCGTCGCCTTGATCCAGACAGCGCCCACGCCGCCGCTCACTGCCCATTGAAAAGGATTATCACCCACAATCACCCCGGGTCCTTCCACTTCAAAAGCCACTTCGCCGCCAACGAACGGGCGGGACGCCCCATACCGGTCCACGGCTTTGAATTCCAGCCGGATGGCATCAATGCCGTCGCCGGCCAGATCATTACCATCTGCATTCAGCAGGAGATGATCTTTGGTCGGATCAGAGGAAAAAGAACGTGACAGCACCCGCGAATTGCCGACATAGCCGTCAATGCGAAGTTCAGGCTTTCGAGAGCCGTCCGTGCTGAGGTCGGCGAAAAACGGCGGATATTGGGTATGCGGAAAATTCGCCCGGTCCGGATGCACGGTCGCATGGTGTTTGCCATTCACGAAAAACTCCAGTCTGTCGCAGTTGGAAAAGATCGCAGCCTTCTTTCCCGGCCCGGAGGGCATGCGGGGACCGAAATCCCAGTAGAAGTTGGGTTCAATCACAGGCCGAATCTTTGGATCAACCTGCGCCATGTAGAACGATGCACCCAGCTTCGGAATTCTGAAAATGTCGGCAATGCCCGGGCACTTGACCCCGTCGTAGGAGTTCATCAGGCTGCCGTAATCGAAGGCGCACCAGGCAACCAACCCGCCCATCCGCTGGTAGGCTGCGGCCCTGTCGTGGGCCTGCGCATGCAGAATGGCCTGCCGCATCTGCAATTCAACATCGCCCGCCCGCCGGTATTTCGCGTCAAAACCTCGCCGGGCGGCATAGTTGAACTGCCCAACCGCCTCCGTAACGAAATACGGCACGCCGGGCAATGGCTTTGCGATGTCCACGCTGCCGTCAGGAGCCGCGTGGTAGTCGTCATAGGCAAACACATCCTGAAGCCAGTCGGCGGTGGAAAGGCGGGTCATGGTACCGGAGGTGGGCCGCGAACCGTCGAGCGCGTCTGCTGCGGCCTTCGTCTTGCGGTAAAGCTCAGGATCGTTTGCCGATTCGTTGATGCGGACGCCCCAGATGACCACGGCGGGATGGTTTCGGTCACGGCGCACCATGTTCTGCACGTCGCGGAGAGCCCGTTCTTTCCACGCTGCGTCGCCGAGATACTGCCAGCCTGGCAGCTCCTCCCAGATCATAAGGCCCAACTCGTTGCAGGCCTCGACGAAGGCTTCAGACTGGGGATAATGCGAGCAGCGCACGAAGTTGCAATTGAAGGTGTGGCGAAGCAATTCGGCGTCCCGGCGAAGCACTCGCCGCGGCATGGCGAAACCGACGTACGGATACAATTCATGCCGGTCCAGACCGAAAATCTGAAACTTACGGCCATTCAGAAAGAAGCCGTCGACTTCAAAGCGTGCATCCCGAAAGCCGATCCGGGTCTGAAATTCGTTCGGACACTGACCGTCGGCCGAAAGGATGACTCTCACCTTGTACAGGTGCGGGGTGTCGACATCCCAGAGCTTGACATTGCCAAGATTCGAGAAGGTCAGTGCAACATCGGTCTCACCAGTCTTCTCGATGCGCAGGCTGCGTGATGCGCGGGCGACGACATGTGAGCCCTCCAACAAAACAGCGTCAATTCGGACGGGGCGGGTTGGCAGAACCGCGGCATCGATCGAACAGGCCACTTCCACACGCCGGTCGGCGTCGAGAACCTTGACAGGCTTGGCAAAGACATCGCTTATGAAAATCCGAGGGACCAAGTGCAATCTCACCGGCCGCGGGATGCCTCCTGGCTCAAGATAGTCAATCGACCTTGGCCCGCGCGGGGAACCTTCCGGAGGTGTGTTGCTCCAGCGAGAATCGAGAGCGACCGCAAGAACGTTCTTTTTTGACGCAAGCAAATCTGTGATCTCGTACTGGAACGGCAGGTAGCCGCCGAGATGTTTCGGCAATGCGTGTCCGTTGACCACCAGCGTTGCACCCACCATGACTCCATCAAAATGGAGGAAGACGCGCTGATTTTTCAAAGCCTCGGGCAAAGCAAAGTGGCGCCGGTAGATCCAGACAGCTTCCCATTCGGCCGGGTCCCACTTCTGCCAGGAAAGTCTAGCCACGCAGTGCGGAAGGCTGACACGCTGGAAAGCCGCGTCATCGAACGTGGGTTGCAGGGCTGCGTCGGTCAGTTTCCCGCCGAAGAGCCAGTCTTCATTCAATGGGATGGTGCGATACGCCGAACCGGACCGGGCGGCTAGCTTGCCGGAAGAGGTCGGCTGCGGCAACAGAGAGGAACCCGAGACAAGAACTGCGGCCCCGGCAGCGCAGCTTCGAACGAAATCTCGGCGCGACATTTCGAGCGGTTCGTGCAGGTTCTTGTTCATTGGTCTCTGGTCCTTTCGTGACATCCCTCGTCTCGCGTTCATTATTGATCCAAGGTCTTCGGTTTTGACTCTTAGTTTTTCCGCCAAATCCTACGCCACTCGCCTCCCCCCGGTCAACCCCACTCGAAAGTTGCTTTTTTAAAGTGGCGTGATTGAATAGGAACAATTCCTCTTTTTCCTTATGAGTGCAAGGTGTAATTGGATGCCGATCGGGGCAATGAGTTAGACTCTTTGGGGAAATGATAGGAGGCATTGATAAATAATTCGTGATGCCTGGAATGGGCGAGGGACGAGAAGAAGGAGTAGAAACTCTATGGCAGTTTTGGACTTCAAGGACGTTGCAATCGTGATCCGGCCGGAAAAAGACAACATTGCCGTCGTCAAGGTGGACTTTCTCGATCAGGGTGCGCAGCTCGACCGTGACGGTGAAGTGATCACTCTCTCAGGGCGTGTTCTCCGTGGGCAGAGCTTTGCCATACTGGACGTTCCGAAAGGCAAGCCGTTCATTTCTCTCGGTGATCCGATTGGCCTTGCCGCGTGCCCGGTTCGCGCGGGCGACCCGCTCGACGAAACCAATATCGACGATCAATTGCCGCGGCTGAGGGTTCGTTATCGTGACAATCCGGTGCCTGCTGCCGTTGACTCCGATCTTGCTGGGCGCACGTTTGAGGGTTTTGTACGGACAGACGGCACGGTGGGCGTGCGCAATTACGTTGGCATTGTGACCTCCGGCATGTGCTCCTCATCCGAGGCGCGCGAAATTGCGTCACGCGCCATGCGCGAGATTTACACTCGGGACAAGTTTCCCAACGTGGATGGCGTGGTGGCGATTGCTCAGGAATCGGGTTGTGGAATGCCGGAGGGAGAGGCCGTCACGATTCTGAACCGGCTCCTGGCGAATACGTTACGTCATCCCAATCTCGGCGCCGCTATTTATATCGATCTGGGATGTGGAAAAACTTGCGTCGAATGCTCTGTGCCTGTCTTCGAAAAGGAAATTCAGAATTACAATCAGCGTGTTGTGAACCTGACCGTTCAGCAGGCGGGGGGAGGCTGCAAGACCGTTGAAAAAGGCCTGGCCGTTGTCGAAGAGATGCTTCAGATCGCGAACCAGTGCGCGCGCCAGCCGGTTCCTGTTTCCAGGCTGATTGTAGGAACGAAGTGCGGCGGTTCCGACCGTTGGTCAGGGGTAACGGCCAACCCGGCGGTTGGTGTTGCTGCCGACATGTTCGTCAAGGCGGGAGCTGCGGTGCTCCTTCCGGAAATCCCCGAACTCCAGGGCGCTGCGATGGTGGACCTGGCGCAGCGTGCGCGGACGCGAAACGTTGGGCGCAAGCTGATGCAGGCTCTGAAACGCTACCGAAGATACGTGGAAATGTTCGGTGACGACTTCCGGGACAATCCTTCGCCCGGGAACAAGAAAGGCGGGCTCTACAACATCTTTCTGAAGTCGAGCGGCGTGAAAGCAAAAGGTGGGACTTCGACCGTCGAAGATCTGCTGGACTACGGTGAATGGCTGGGAGACCGCAAAGGACTCTATGTGCTATACACTCCGGGCTACGACCAGGTCTCGACACCGGCGCTGTTTCTGAGTGGGGCACAAGTTGCGCTGTTTACCACAGGACGTGGAACAGGAATTGGCTGTGCGCTTGGTCCGGTGACAAAGATCGGCTCGAACAATCTTGTCTCCCATCACAACGGCGACATTGACATCAACGCGGGAGCGATCCTCGACGGGGATGAAACCGTCGAGGGGGTTGGGAAACGGATCTTCGAGCACACGATCGACGTTGCCTCCGGGCGTAGGATGGTTCGGGCGGAGGAGTCGGGCTTCCACACGGAGTTCAAGGTCTGGGAGTCACTCTGGCCGACCCTCTGAGTGATGCCCGGTCAGGTTAGAACCTCAAAATCGTTTGCAGATGCGATTTTCCTGTCTCCCGTGTCGTTTTTGAATTTTACGGTAATTCGCCTCTCAGGCTAAAAGGTCAGGTGGAGCGCGGCATTGAAGAAGGAATCCGGCTGTTTAACTCCGGGCAATTTTTTGAAGCCCACGAGGCTCTCGAAGCTGTGTGGCTGAAATCTGAGAGCCATCGCAAGATTTTCCTGCAAGGTCTCATCCAGGTGGCTGCAGCTTTTCACCACTATACGCACCGTAACCCCGTCGGATTCCACTCGCTCCTGGAGAAAGGCTGCACAAAGCTGGAGAACGCCGAGGCCGAGGGTGTGGACCTTGCCGGCTTCATGCTTGAACTTCGGCCGTGGAGGGAACTCCTTGACCGACCACTACACCACGCTCTTGCCGCGCCACTGTTACCACAAATCCAACTGATCGGAAAACTACCGAAGGAGTGAGACTCCTTTTCACCCGACGGGGCTCCGGCCCGTGTGGTGATGGTTTGAAGAATGGTTCATGATTCCGAAGTTTGCAGTTCGCCCATCCTGTGGAGCTGGTAAATCCCATCAGAATGAGGAGCTGTCGAGATCAAGAAGCTAATGATGCTGCTATTGACCTTTCCGCTGGGGCTTTCGCTGTCCATGCCAGCCTTTCCGCGATCCACAGCAAAACGA
>JAKASH010000104.1 GCA_021828225.1 Acidobacteriota bacterium
AGGATCACGCCGCAGATTTTGAAATTTCTTAGCTTCCGTCAAGGACCTGGGGGAGGGGCTCTCGATTCCGACGAAAACGTAAAAAAAGTTCGCCTTCACCATCGCGTCGATCAATTCCGGCTTCTGTGCAAGGTCAATCGACGCCTCGGTATAAAAAAGGAGCGGATAGCCGCGGCGTTTCTGCCATGCCTGAAGTTCGAGGGCCAGTTCGAGAGCAAGTTTGTGGTTCCCGATAAAATTGTCGTCAACGATAAAGACCTGGTCACGCCATCCCAGCTCAAACAAGGCATCAAGTTCTGCCAGCAACTGGGCAGGGCGCTTGGTTCGGGGCTTCCTTCCGTAGATAGTGATGATGTCGCAGAATTCGCATTGGAACGGACAGCCGCGGGAGAACTGAACGGCCATCGAGGCGTACTTGTCGATTTTGAGCAGATCAAACCGGGGGAGCGGCGTCTTGCTGACATCAGGCTTTTCCTTGACCACGTAGAGGCGCCTGGCGGAGCCGCGCTCAAGGTCAGAAGCAATCTCAGGGAAAACCTCGTCGGGTTCCCCCACCACCACATGGTCCGCCAGTCGAAGCAAGAGTTCCGGTTCGCTGCTCGCAAAGGGTCCGCCGATCATCGTTCGCTTGCCCAGGGCCCGGGCTCTGAGGAGGGTTTCGCGAATGTCCTCTTTCTGAACGCGCATGCCGCTGACCATGACGAGATCGGCCCAAAGGAGGTCCGCATCGAGCAGGTCCTCAAAGCTCCGGTCGATCAACCTCAGCGACCAGGTGTTCGGGCAGAGCGCGGCGATGGTCAGCAGGCCGAGTGGGGGCTGATCGGTTTCGATGGGAACAAGGTCCAGAATTCCGTCAAAGGTCCAGAACGAGGACGGAAAACGCGGCCAAACCAGAAGAACCTTGAGGGGCGAGCCGAGTGGACGAAAGTCCGGCGCCTCCCCTGGGTTATCCGCGGTCTCAAACCTGGGGAGATTGTGAAACTCAGTTGACATCAGCATCTCATCTCCTCCTGTGGATTTAAGTGGGCAGTCACCTCAATTGTATCTTTCGGCCAAGCCGTGCCAGGCGAATGCCCGGGGCCGTGTCGCCCGAAATGAGCGTTTCCGGGCGGCGTGGTCCGCCGGAATCAAGCCGGTATTTCATCCGATTTAGCATGCCTCAATTCAGCCGCGGAGTGCGGTTTAATTTTCGCCGCCAGAGCCGATGCAACGGTCGCGAAGATTGGACCCCGGTTTTCGAAGACCAGCCGCGCCAAGTCTCTGCGCCTCAGTTGGGGAAAGTAAATGCCTCGAAACGCCAGGCGCGAACACAAGTGGATGATCCGGTCTGCGATTGGCTTATCCTTGAGGCGCTCCAAGGCTGACGCCATGGCCTGTGGTGAGTAGGAGGCTTCCCAAGCTTGCCGTACCTCAGCTTCAGACTGTTCTGCGGAAAGCCCCAGTGGAGAGTGAGCCATCACGAAGGGTTTAAAGTCCAGACAGTGCCTGGGACGGGTCAGGCGGCCTGTAGCGGCGAGCTTGTCGTAAAGAGGTGTGGCCGGGTAAGGAGTCAGGAGGCCAAAGACGGGAAGCACGGGAGGCCAGGAGCGAATCTGCTCCAGCGTGCGCTCGGCGGCACCGGGGCGGTCACCATCCATGCCAAAGATGAATGAAGTTATAGCATAAAGATTGTGCCGGTTGAGGCGTTCCAGAACGGCGCTGTATTCGGCCGGCTTGTTGAAGCCCTTGGAAACACTCTTGAGATTTTCGGGATCAATCGATTCCAGTCCCATGAAGATCCATTTGCCCCCGCTCTGGGCGATCAGGGAAAGCAGCTCTTCGTCTCGCAACAGATTCATGCTGATCTGAGCCACCCAGGGGATCTGCGCGTTGTGGGCGATAATCTCGCGCAAGAGCGCCTTCGTGCGGCGGGGATTGATGGCGAAATTATCGTCAACGAAGAAGACCGCAATTTCGCCTTTTTGCCGCTTGGCGAGAGCCTTCAGTGCAAGCAGTTCGTTCACCACGCTCTCATTGGAACGGAAACGAATCGAGTCTCCAAAGAACCCTGTTACCGTACAGAACTCACATCCGTAAGGGCAGCCTCGGCCGGATTCGATGGGAATCAAATGGAAAGCTTGCCATTTCATCCCCAGGTGATGGAGAGTCCGTCGGGCCAGTGCGGGCAGGTGCTTGATCAGGTTGAACTGTTCGAGATCCATGCGGGCCCAGGGAATCTCGGGGTAATCCTGCAGAGAGGGCTTTACTTCTTTACCCTCCGCGTCCAGTGGCGCGTAAACTTCCTTTAGCTCACCGCGCTCCGCATCAGCCACAATCCTGGGCCAAGTGAAGTCAGCTTCACCGAGGGCTACCGAGTCTGCGTGACGCGGACCGCCATCCCGCCCCAAAGGCTCATCTGGGACTTCGGTGACGTGGGGTCCGCCCATCACCACCGGCACGCCAGCGGCGCGTACCGCGTCCGCCACTCGATAGGCTTTAGCGGCCATGCGCGTCATGGCTCCGATGCCCACCAGACCGATGTGATGGTCTCGAACGTATTGAACGACCTCCTGCTCGCTCATGCGTCGCGCGTTGCCATCTAGCAGAATAACTTCATGAGGCGGAGGCGTAAGCGACTTCAGCAGAAACATCCAGAGATGCGGCATGAAGTTGTTCGTTACTTCATTGTCAGGATTGTAAAGCAGAATCTTCATTAAACTTTGCCCCCGGGATCAATCGAGGCGGCACGACGGAAGTCGTGTCGTCCGTGGTGCCATTTGAAAGCCAAGCGGTTAACGAAACCGAGTCCTATTCCCCAGTCCGCATACTGTTGGCAAGGAAACACCTTGGCGAGCTGGCCCCGCTAATATGCTGGCATATCAGCGATAAGAAACTGTTCTGTATGGAACAGTTAGGAAAAATACAGCGATGGAGGAGCCGTGCGCTGAACCGGTTCAAATCAGTCGCGAAGGGCCATTCGGAGGAGAGAACGATTAACCTTTAGGCCGCCATTGTATTCAATGAAGCCCAGCTTTCTGAACTTGTTCAGGAAGGAACTCACCCGGGGGCGGCTGGCGCCAACCATCTGCGCCAGAGTCTCTTGACTGATCCTGGGAATTACAGACTGGGGTCTGCCATCTTGGCCAAAGTTGGCTAGAAGCAGGAGAACCCGGGCGAGCCTCTTCTCGGTGGAATTGAAAAGCTGATCCACCAGCTCCTCTTCCACTCGTACTGTCCGAGCCAGCGTGTACGACACGAAGCAGTCCGCAAATTCGGCGTCCTCGTGAAGCAGGCGCACGATGGCTGCCTTTTCAAAGCGAAGTATGGTCGAATGTCCGACGGAGGTAGCGCTCGCCATACGTAGAGGGTGTCCCGCCACTAAGCTACTTTCGCCGAAAAACTGGCCAGGCTCAACCATGCCAATCACGGCTTCCTTGCCACGCTTGGATACGACCGTCATTTTGACTTTACCCTTCTGCAAGTAAAAAACTGAGTCAGCCGCATCCCCTTGTGAAAAAATGCGTTGTTTATTACGAAATTCGTGAACGGATTTTCCCTTCTGGAGCTTTCCAAGAAAAGCGTCCGGGAGACTGGATGCAATTGGTATGTGCGCCATAAAGTCTTTCCTGATCAGGTTGCCTCCTGTGTTTACTCCGTAGGCTTGATGCCTGCATCAATTTAGAACAAGCGATTATCCTGCCAAATCAGTCATATTGTCACGCTGTCCGACCGGAATTTTCAACTGGCTGATGAAACATTTTCGATGGGCCAGTGCCAACAACGGAACGTGAAAGTGTGACTGAAGAAAAATTGCGCAGAAGGGTGCTTTGGCTTTCGGTAAGGTTATGGTTTATTCTTGACCTTGGATATTTGCTACGTGAACGATCGGCGCAGAGCACCCCGCTGATCGAGGAACTCTTTGCTTTCACTATGACTGACCGAAAAACTCTCTCGCCTGACTTACTGCTTCACATCGCCCATGTACTCGACGTTCCCATGCGCGGCCTGGTGGCTGTCATCGAGTTGCTGGATGAGGGCGGCACTGTCCCGTTCATCGCGCGCTATCGCAAGGAGGTGACCGGGAATCTCGACGAGGTTAAGGTCCGCGGCATCGAAGAAAAACTGAGCTACTTCCAGGAATTTGTGGCGCGCCGGGAGACGATTCTTGCTTCGATCGCCGAGCAGGGCAAGCTGACCGATGAACTCAGGAATCGCATTGAAGCGACCATCGACAAAAGCGAGTTGGAAGACCTGTACTTGCCTTACCGGCCGAAGCGCCGTACGAAGGCGACCATGGCGCGTGAGAAGGGGCTGGAACCGCTCGCCCTGTACCTGTGGGCACAGCAGCCGGCGGCCGAATCACTGGAAACCCTCGCCCGTAGTTTTGTGAATGCCGAAAAAAGTGTCAACAGCCTGGAAGAGGCGTTGGAAGGCGCGCGCCACATTGTGGCCGAGATCATCAGCGAGGACGCCGACTTGCGCAGAGCTTTGCGGCAGATGATGTTTGAAGAGGGCATAGTGGTGAGCAGCAAGGTGGCCGACGCCGTCGACGAACAAGAGAAATACAAGATGTACTACGAGTACCATGAGCCGGTGAAGGCCATCCCGTCACACCGCATGCTGGCCATTCGCCGCGGCGAAAGCGACGGCGTCCTCTATTTCCTCATCGAACTTGATCCCTTACGTGCTGTCTCCATGCTGAAAGCACGCATTTTGCGTTTGCAAGGCGATTGGACGCCGCAGCTTGAACTGGCCATTGAAGACTCCTGGAAGCGCCTGCTGAACTCCTCCATTCAGGCTGAAATCCGCATGGAAGTAAAGCAGCGTTCGGATGGGGAAGCGATTCAGGTGTTTCGAGACAACCTGCACAACCTGCTTTTGTCGCCGCCGGCAGGGCCCATTTCCGTCTTGGGAATCGACCCCGGCATCCGCACGGGTTGCAAGCTTGCGCTCATTGACGAAACCGGAAAATTCCTTGCTCATGACATCATCTACCTGCATCGCTCCCAGGGCGAGGCCGAGGCAGCCGCCAAAACGCTCGAAACCTTGTTGCAGCGGCACAACGTCCGTGCCATCGCCATCGGCAACGGCACAGCTTCCCGCGAGACGGATGCTTTTGTACGCGATTTTCTGCGTGCGAGGCAACTGGACAACATCTTCTCTGTGACCGTCAGCGAATCCGGGGCCAGCGTCTACTCTGCATCGGAGATCGCGCGGCAGGAGTTTCCGGACCTCGATCTCACCGTACGCGGCGCTATCTCCATTGCGCGCCGCTTGCAGGACCCGCTCTCCGAACTGGTCAAGGTCGATCCCAAGTCGATCGGAGTCGGCCAATATCAGCACGACGTTGACCAGCGCCAGCTTCAGGCGTCGCTGGAAAGCGTGATCGAAAGTTGCGTCAACCGGGTGGGCGTCGACCTGAACACTTCGTCGTGGACGCTGTTGCGTTATGTTGCAGGCATGACGGAGCGGACCGCCCTCAACATCGTCACGTTTCGGAATGAGAATGGGAGCTTCCGTTCGCGCGCGCAACTGCGGAAAGTTCCGGGTATCGGGCCTAAAACGTTCGAACAGGCCGCCGGGTTTCTGCGCATCCGCAACGGTGACAACCTGCTGGACATGACGGCCGTCCATCCCGAGTCCTATCAGATCGTGGAGCAAATCGCTCAGTCTCTGAGTGTTCCCATCGAAGAGCTGATTGAGAACCCGTCGCTTCTGGAAAAGGTAGACCGCAACCGGCTATCGGCTGGAACGTACACGCTGAACGACGTCCTGGAGGAGTTGCGCAGACCGGGGCGCGACCCTCGCGACCAGTTCGTGGCGCCCAGCTTCAACGAGCAGGTTCGCGAACTCTCAGATGTGCAGCCCGGAATGGTTCTGGAAGGCGTGGTTACCAACGTGACCAGGTTCGGAGCCTTCGTGGATATCGGCGTTCATCAGGATGGCCTGGTCCATATCAGCGAGCTTTCCAACCGCTACGTAAAGGACGCATCGGACGTTGTGAGAGCCGGCCAGATCGTCAAAGTGAAGGTCTTAAGCGTGGATCCCAAGACGAAGCGCATCTCACTCTCCATCAAGGCCCTGCAAGGGCCGCCGCCCAGGCGCCCATTCAAGTCGCAATCCAAACCAGAACTCGCGCTCGACGACCAAATCGCGCTTCTTGCTTCGAAATGGAAGACCCGCTAACGACGGGCTACCCAGAAAGTAACTTTTTGGTGTCTGTCCCTTAGGGCCTTCGGCCCGCGAAACCTCATTAAAATCCCTCAAGCATTTGGCAAGGCAGAGGTCGTGACATTAACTGCTTTAATTTCAGCGCAACTTGATTCGCTCAGCCTGGTTTTTCGACCCTGGGACCTCTCGAAGGCGTCCCCCTCCGCCCAGTCTTTGGCGCTAAAAAGTCAGCGGAAGCGTCGTGTATTGCCGAGTTATGTGGAAGTCGGTGGGCAGCCTTGGGTGGTGAGGGCGGCTGGCCTCTCCTGATAATCCGCCCAGCAAGGCCCGGTACGAACGTATTCACCGCAGACTTTGGATGGTAAACTGCAGCCTGCCTGTTGCCATCTCGATCGGGGTTTCCGGTCCGCGCAATCGTCCCAATGGGGCGGAGCGCTGCTTCGTTTGAATTCAGCCAGTGCCTGTCTCAGCTTCCGCCTGCCCGCTCCTCAACCTGCCGCAAGATCAGGCGACCAACCCAGACGGAGGCCGATCTTTCGGAGCCACCGCCCATTGCTTGTTGGGCTTGGAAGACATGTGGAAGACTAGCTCGCCCCCCTTCACAATTTCACTGTGTGTGATCCAGGAGCGATCGAGCTCCCTTCCATTGAGGGACACGCGCGCGATATAGCAGTTTTCCGGTTTGTTGTTGTGTGCAATAACAGAAAATTCCGTCTTTGAGAGCGGGTTGTGGATCACTGCGCGATCCACCATCGGGCTTCCGATGACGTAAACTCCCGTGGCCGCGTTGACCGGATAGAAGCCCAGGGCCGCAAACACGTACCACGAAGACTGGTTACCACAGTCATCATTGCCGGGGATGCCTCCCGGCCCGCTGTTATAGACCCGCGAAGCAACCTGGCGCACCCAGTATTGCGTTTTCCACGCTGCGCCCGCAAAGGGATACAAGTAAGGTATGTGATCGCTTGGTTCATTACCCTGGGCGTCTTGCCCCACCAATCCGCTGATGTCTGGCGGCGAGTTGTAAACCTTGGATGGCGCGGCGAAGAGGGCGTCGAGCTTGGCGATAAACGCTTCGTCACCTCCGTAGAGATCGATTAATCCCTGAACATCCTGCATCACGTTGAACGTCGCCTGCCAGGCATCGGATTCGGTGTAGTCGTACCAGTATTCCGTGCGCGGATTGAACGGCTCGCGCCAGCGCCCGTCAAGGTACTTGCCGCGCATAAATCCCGTCTTGGGATCAAAAAGATTGCGATAGTTCTGCCCCAGTTTGTAAAAGTAGGAGGCGTCCTCATGTTTGCCTAGAAGCTCGGCGAACGCCCCCACACACCAGTAATCATAAGCATAATCCAGAGTCCGCGAGACGCTCTGCTTGCCGGCCCGAGGTCCGGTCAAGCCGCCCGATCCGGTAGGGATAAAGCCGTATTTGCGAAACTGCCCTTGATAGTTGCGATCGTTCATTGCCGTGGCCTTAAGCGCCGCATACATGGCTTCGGCGTCCCAGTCCCGCAATCCGCGGGTGTACGCCGCCACGATCATGCCGGCGCTATGAAAACCGGTCATGGCCCAGGTTTCATTGGCCCAAAGCGGCCAGTCCGGAAGGCTCTGCTGATTGAGTTGGCGGTAGTCGGCCAGAAAAGTGTCCATGATGTCGTGCACGATCGAAGGACGGACAATCGTCAGGAACGGGAACTGGCTGCGGTAAATGTCCCAAATAGACAATGCAGTGTACTTGGTAAACGTGGTATTCCGATGATTGCGCCTGTCCTGTCCCCGATAAGATCCATCCACGTCGCTGTAGGTGGTCGGTGAGATCAACCCATGGTACATCCCGGTATAAAACGTCTTGCGTGTCCCCTCATCCGGGATATCCGCAGTGATCGAGCCCAGCGCTTTGCTCCATGAGGCCGCTGCTTCGTCGCAAATACGATCAAAGTCAGTATGTGGAATTTCCGCCGTCAGGTTTTTCCGCGCATTTTCTATGGTCGTGCCCGAGATTCCTACTTTCAAAATGACTGTGTTTCCGCGCAGCTTCTCGAAGGAAGCGGCGGCCCGTAGGTGTACGCCGTTAATCGCCGTTCCGTCGGTCTGGACTACCTTGCCGTCGAC
>JAKASH010000105.1 GCA_021828225.1 Acidobacteriota bacterium
GCGGCCATGGCAAATCCTCAGGAAGTTCTGCCAGTTTACCACTGGCGGGCCGGCACGGAGGCTGGTTTTGGGGTCAGCGACTTCCCGAAGCGACTCGTTGGGAGCAGGCGCTTTGATCGCACACATCGCAAAGACCGCGATGTATGCGCCACCTGTGGATGTATTCGTGCAATCTGGAAACGGCAGGCAGGACAGCGCAGCGCAGAGACTGATCGTGTCCAGCTGCGCAGTCGGAACCCGACCAGTCTCTGACGCTCGACCAGTTCAATCTGGCCTTGCTTTCCCAACCACAGGCCTTCCGCACCAGTCCAGTCGCCCGCAAGCACGACTTTCAGCCAGGAAGCCCTGAGTTCCCCGCAGTCTTATGTGGACGCGCTGAGCGCCCGGGAAAACTGTTCGGGATTGCGCGCCAACTGCTGTGAGAAGGTTGCCGCCTGGTTGAACGCATAAAGCAACTGGTTAGCGGGTCCGAGATCAAAGACCGGCTCCGTTCTGGCCGCCGCGTCCGGGGCGCGGCCCTTGTCCCAGGAGGCGTTGAGCTTTTCGAGGAGGCGTTGATCACGCTCGGCGATGGTTCGGATCAGCGCCGCTGCTGCCTCGGGCGACCTTTGCGGCTTCGCGGCCTCCTCGACCAGAACCGTAATGCGCCAGAAGATGTGCTCGAGATACTCGACGGAAAGCCGGAAGGTGAGGAAGTCGTCAAAATGATCGCGGACCTGGGCTTCACTAAAGACAAGCTGGCTGAGCAGGCGCCGGAACGGCGGTGCGTTGAGCATGCCGGATTGGACGGCGGCCTTCAGTTCCGCCTCGTTCCGCCAGGGGACGGGCAGCACCGGGCGCATCCAGGGCGGCGAGCAGGATTTTTTATTCGGCGTGATCTCGTAAAGCGTCGTAAAGACGTCAGACCAGTTTTCATTCCATTCGGCCTGGTAGAATTTTTCGACGAAGCGCCTGAAAGCGGACCTCCGTGCTTCCGCGCTCCCTTGTCTTATAGAGACAGAGGAATAGGCATAGCTGTCCCAGAGTGAGCCCTGGATGTAACGCGACGGTACCCAGTTCGTCACAATCACGCCCAGCGCCCGGGGGCTGTTGATGCTTCGGTAAGCGTCGGCATAGGCGTCGATGTTGCGCAGGGCGTTGAGTCCGGGCCGCGGTCCCCAGCGGCAGGAAATGATCGCCGGCGCACCAATCGCCCGCAGTCCGGTATCGATGATTTTCTGCGCCGCCTGCGCCAGCGGTTCGGGATCCGTCACGTAGTACTGCCAGTCCATGACGATGATGTCCTTGTTGAGCCGCGGCAAGACGCCGGGCCGCTTGTGCAGAACATAATCGCCCCAGACAATGAACTCCTTGCCCAAGCCGCGCGCAACGTGATCGAGGGAGTTCAGGTATTCGGCCCAAATCTCGTCCCGGCTTTTGGTCTTGAGGGCTTCGCGCGAAAGCGCAGATCCTCCCCAGCTGACTTCATCGCAGCCGCCGTGGAGGTAAGGCGAGGGAAAAATCTCTGCAACCTCCCGGTAAAGATCCGACATTAATTTCAAAGTTTGCGGCGAAACTGGAGTGACGGCGGAAAAGTTGCCGTGCCCTCCCGGCATCCGGTCCGCCAGGCTGGCATACTGCGGGACGGCGGTGATATACCTCGTGTGGCCGAACGACTCGATCTCCGGAATCAGATCGACCCCCCGCTCCTGCGCATAGTGGGCCAGGTCTCTTGCCTGTTCCTGGGTAAGGGCGTTCTTATGAGTAATGAGTTCGGGATGGCTCTTGAAGCGCAGGGCGGCACCTTGATCGTCCGCCAGCGAAATCAGATAAGCATTCATGTTCCATTCGTGGCAGAAGTCGATGGCGCGCCGGTAGTAGGAAGGATCTTCGGGAAGGCGTCCGGCATCCGCCATCAGGCCGTACATGCGGCCGCCCGCCCGCGTTGTTTCCGCGGGATTCCCTTGTGCTGACTCTTCCGGCGACTTCGCACCGTGCTTCAAGACCCCGGAAAGTGTGGCGCCCGTGGCGGGCGCTCCATTCGAAAGCCGGTCTGCCAACAGTTTTGAACCTGCGATGCCAGCAATGCCACTCGCAAGAAAGTCTCTTCGGGTTTTCATCTCGATGTTATCCTTATCTTGTTTTTGCAACACTTCCTCCTTGTGTCGGCATATCATATCCCAACAACGAAGAGAGGATAGAGATTTTATCGAAGCTTCTTTGGGAGACTGCAAGCTGATAGAATCTCTCGGTGAGGGAAGGCGGGCAGAATGCGGCACGAATCGCCGCTTTGTGAAGCGAGGCGCGCAGGATGGAGCCGTCTGGATTCCGACACGCACCGACTTAAAGGTTTGCGCATGCTCGGTGTGACAGGCGTCAGGGCCTGGCTTCAGCCATGCTGCAAAGCGCGCCCTGGCAGCATCAGGGCTTCAGCCCTGGAAGCCCTCAGCGGCTAAAACCGGTCAGCATACGGGGTCCCATAACGGCATGGCTAAAGCCATGCCCTGACGCGTGGGTTGCGAGTTTACTGATTGCGCCGCGGATAACTTGCTTGAGGAGGCAGAAATGGCAACTGGTTCTGGAGATGGGCTAGCGCATTACACGTGTTACCGGGCGGCGGGGCCGATTATAGTGGATGGCAAGCTGGACGAGCCTTCCTGGGCGATGGCTCCGCGCTCCAGCGCATTTGTGGACATTGTGACGGGCGAGCCGGCCTGGTTTGATACGCGTGTGGCGCTGCTGTGGGATGACGACTACCTCTATTTCGGCTTCACGGCGGAGGAGCCGGACGTTTGGGCCACGCTGACCAAGCGCGACTCCAAGATTTACGAAGACAATGACATGGAAGTCTTCATTGCCGGGCAGGACGCCTATTACGAGTTTGAGATCAACGCGCTCGATACGATCTATGAAGTTTTCTGGATCTGGAAAGACCAGTGCAAGCCGGGTGGGAAGTTCTACGGCAAGCCGGAGTGGAATCCGGCCGAGCATCCGATCATGGAGATTGACGGCATCGGCGGGCATGTGCATCCGCGTGGCTGGCGCTTCGGATTTCTCGACTGGGACTATCCGGGCCTGAAGCACGCCGTGCACGTGGATGGCACGCTGAACAAGCGCGACGACGAGGACAAGGGCTGGACGGTGGAACTGGCGCTGCCGTGGAAAGGGCTTCGTTTGCTGGCCGACGGACGGTCGCTGCCGCCGAAAGACGGCGACGTCTGGCGAATCGACTGCTCGCGGTTTCAGCAGGTCGACCGCGAAGGGAAACGGCTGGAAGTAAGTCCCGGCTGGACGTGGAACAAGCACGGCCACTACGATTCCCACATTCCGGAGGTTTTTACCTACGTGCACTTTTCAGACCGGGTGGTAGAGCAAAACCTGGGGTAACGGGAACAGCCGATGACGGGTGCAGCTTGTACCGCATCACAGATCGCAAAAGACGCGATGATGCGCCACCCACGGGGACCCACGAGATCACAGACGCCAGACGGCGGGCGTCTGCGCCACCCACGATGGCTACTGCTGCTTGACGATTTCCGGCTTGAGTTCGGCGGCGACCAGTGGCCAGCCTTCGGCGACGCTGGGGACGCTGGGTTTCCAGCCCGAGGCTTTCTTGAAGCGGGCGTTTGAAACCCTCTGCGAGCGAGAGAGATAACTCCACACATTGCCGAACGTCGCTTTCCCCAGCACGCCGGGAAACCGGAACGGTTTGGGGACGTGCACAGCGTCGGCGAGCGTGTGCAGGTAGTCTTCGAACCTGACGGGGTTTTCGTCAACCACGTTGTAGACCCCAGCCGGCAGCTTGAGAGACGCGAGAACGGCCGTGCCCGCATCGGGTATATAAATTGAAGAGACGAAATGGGAACCGGGTCCGGGCTGAACCAGCAGGCGCCGGCTCATCATGCTGATCATGTCGGTTGTCATATTCGATTCGACGCCGTAAAAACCGCCGAAGCGAAGAACAATCCCGCGCCCTCCGGATTCCGAGAATCGCGCCGCTTCCTTTTCGCCATCGAGGGCGGACCGTAGAACTTCACTTTCGCCGTCGTCGGTCGGTGCGTCTTCGGTGATCCATTGGGAACCGCCGTCGGCGTAGACGAACGTAACCGATTCGTGAACGTAGACCTGCACGCCTTCCCCAAGGGCCGCGTCGACCAGGATGCGGGCGCCCTCGGTTCGCAGGAGATTGGTTTCCGCCCAGGCGCCGCGGGAGCGCATCTTTCCGATGGGCGGGATCTTGGTGGTCAGCCGCAGGACGGCTTCCGACCCGGCAATGGCCTGGCGCACTTCCTTGGGATCGTAAAGGTCCACCTGGACCGGTTCAGCCCCAAGATCGCGAACCCGTTCAGCCTTTTTGCTGGTTCGGGCCGTCGCGCGAACCTGATGTCCGGCTTCGACCAGCGCTTTCAGACTTGCCCGCCCCAGAACGCCCGTTCCACCAGCAATAAAGACTTTCATGGCCGCCTCCAGTCTGCTGAGTCTTCAAGTTGCCTGAAAGATCGCTTGCTCAGGGATGGCAGGACGCGCAGCCCCCATCGAACGGGCTCCAGCTCCCTCTAGGCTAATGGTACGTGGCTCAAGGCCATAAGACAAGTGGCTAGTCGTCTTTAAAATGAACCTGCGAAATGACGGATCGCGTCACGCCCCGCACGGATCGATCCATAAAAAATTCCCGCCGGGGGCTCAGGCCAGGGGTTCGGCGCTTCCGGCCTGCTCCGTGTTGATAACTGGAGCAGCCTTGCGCGTCAGAAGATGGCCGAGGAGGGCGCCGTAGGCGAGATTGGAGATTCCGATTTCGACCCCGTGAGCCATTCGCACGTAACCGGGCAGGTAGGGATCGTGCATCAGCAGGGGAGCGACTCCGGCCAGGATGGGAAAAGACAAGCCAAGCGCGGCCGCTGCCCTGCCGCGTTCTCCCGGCATGCCGCTTGTGACCGCCAGCCCGGCCGCGACGTAGACCAGACCGCGAAGAATCTCCACTTCAATCGTACTCATCGGGTCCGGAAGCCGGAACCCAGCGTAGAAGCCTCCCCGAAACGGGAATACGGCCAGGCCGGCAACGAAATAACACAGGAGGTAAAGCAAATCTCCAAGCACGATGCGCCCTGCCCAGCCTGCGGCCGAGCGCGGGACGAGAGGCTTTCTCTCTTCCTGCCCGGTGTTCTTCCAGCAGCCGAGAATCAGAGCCAGCAGCGGAGTGAAAATCAGCGCCGTGCAAAATCCTGCGGCCATCAGCCGGAAAACATCGTGGGCATGCACGCCGATTTTAAACACCAGCGTTTCGTCCAGGGTGTTCAGGTCATTGATTCCGAAAAAGAGAATGAAGAGGGCTCCTGAAAGTTTCCATCCGCGCTGGTGCGAGCTCGCCGCCACGAGCGAGAGTGCCAGAACGACCAGGAGGCTTGAGAGGGCGGGGAGTCCCAGCGGGGACGTGAATTGTGCGGCAACCCACACGTGGCTCCAGAGAGCCTGCAAGGCAAGCAGCAACACTGTAGCACCGGCAATGCGCAGGGTCAGGTCGAATGCCTTCATGGGGTTGCTCTTTCACAATTGCGAAGAGGCTGGCGGTGCTGACCAGCCTCGGTCAAGCCGGATATTCCATTTTAAGACACCGGCTTGATTTCGCGAACCCAGATGTTGCGATAACGCACCGGGTCGTGATGGTCCTGAAGAAGCAGGGGACCGACGCTGCCCGCCTCCGGCTTGTAATGGGGAAAGATGCGGTGCCCAGTGGAACCCCAGATTTCCATGTGGTTCTGGACCAGCACGCCGTTCTGGAAGACCGTGACGAAAGCGGGCATATGGACTTCGCCGCCTTGCCAGATGGCGGGCGTGAAAGCGATGTCATAAGTCTGCCACTTGCCCGGCGGGCGGCAGGCGTTCACGAGGGGCGGGTGCTGGCCGTAGATGGCGCCGGCCTGGCCGTCCGGGTAGGTAATGTTGTGGTAGTTATCGAGCACCTGGACCTCATACTGGCCTTGCAGGAAAACGCCGCTGTTGCCGCGCCCCTGGCTGGAACCGTGCGGAGGCGTCGGCTCACTCCATTCGACATGCACTTGGATGGGTCCGAATTTCTCCCGGGTCTCGATGTCGCCCGTGCCAGGAGCCACCTGGAAGTAGCCGTCCTCCACTTTCCACTCGGCAGGTCCGCCTTTTGCGGATTGCCATTTTGAAAGGTCTTTGCCGTCGAACAGAACGATGGCGTCGGATGGCGGCCGGCTGGGAGTTTCCTGTGTGCTGAAGGTTCCGGGAGTGACGATAGGCGGCTGCGGACGGCGGCCGTCATGCACATGCCACTTGCCTCCCGGCAGCATGGGCGTGTCTTCGTAACCAATGGGTTCTTTTTGCTGCTGGCCGCTGGCGCGAACCTGGAGGCCAGCCAGCATAGCGGTCGCAATAGCGATAAAAAACGCGAGAAGGACAATCGAGTTCCTCTTCATCGTTGGACACTCCTTTGGATGCGGGTTGCGATGACCAGCGAGGTATTTTTATCACGATTGGAGAAGAAAATCAGTTGGAGTTTTTAATAGAAGATGGAAAGCCCGCCGGCCTGAAAACCAGCGCCAGGAAAACGGCGCGGCCCGGCGGCTTCGTCAGCGGCTGCGGGCGAGTTGCTGAAGTTTGGGAAAAAGGCTTTCTACCTGGCGGCAGGTTTCTTCCAGGCTGCCGGTGCAGTCGATCACAAAATCGGCGCAGCGGCGTTTTTCCTCCGCGGGCATCTGGCTGGCAATGCGCCGCTCGGCTTCTTCGCGGCTGACGCCGGTCTTGGCCATGAGCCGCTCAATCTGCTGTTCGGGCCGGCACCAGGCGACAATCATTTTGACGAACCGGCCGCCAATGCCGGTCTCATAGATCAGCGCGGCGTCCACGATGACAACGGTCTGGGGGTCTTGAGCGTTGTATTCCAAAGCAAGC
Source organism: Acidobacteriota bacterium (assembly GCA_021828225.1). Next base: position 6,895 of record JAKASH010000105.1, read on the forward strand.
TGCTCGATGCGGTCGATGATGCGCCGGTGCGTGATGCGGTTCAGTTGCTGCAGTTTTGCGGGATCGCTGAAAACCAGGGGACCGAGACGCCGCCGGTCAATCTCGCCGGCAGAATTGAGAATTTCGTTGCCGAAAGCAGCAACGAGTTCGGGATAGGCAGGCGAGGACGGGAGCAGAAGCTCGTGGCCGACCTTGTCGGCATCGATGATCCGCGCTCCGAGTTCCCGGAACATGGCAGCGACGGTGCTTTTGCCGGAGGCAATGCCGCCGGTCAGTCCAAAATAGTGCGCGGAAACGCTCATGGGTTTCAGGTGAGTGGAACCGTGAAAAACAGGTGATACAGCGCGATTATGCCTTTGCCGCGGCGCGCATTCCCCGCCGAAGCTTTGCGGCCTGGACGGTGTTGGACATCAGCATGGCGATGGTCAGCGGGCCGACGCCACCGGGCACCGGCGTGAAAGCGCCGGCTTTTTCGCGAGCGTCTTCCGGCTGAACGTCGCCGACCAGGACCGAGCCTTTCGCCTTGAGCTTCTCCATCGCCGGCGTTGGATCGTGGTAAATCCGCCGGACTTCCTCTTCCGTGGTCAGGCGGTTGATGCCGACGTCGATGACCGTGGCTCCGGGCTTGATGAATTCGCCCGTGACGAAAGCCGCTTTGCCCATGGCAGCCACCAGGATGTCGCCCTCGCGCGCCACTGCGGGCAGGTCCTTCGTCCGCGAGTGGCAGATGGTGACGGTGGCGTGGTTGTGCAGCAGCAGCATGGCGACGGGTTTCCCCACAATGTCGCTCCGTCCGATCACCACGGCGCGCGCCCCCTTCATGGTGATTCCGCTGCGGCGAAGAATCTCGATGATCCCGGCCGGGGTGCAGGGAACAAGCCCCGGACGATTTCGGACGAGATTGCCGATGCTGACGGGATGGAAGCCGTCCACGTCTTTGGCGGGGCTGACTGCTTCAAGTACCAGCTTGGAATCAACCTGCGGCGGCAAAGGAAGCTGGACAAGAATGCCATCGATATCGTCGCGCGCGTTGAGATCATGCACCAGTTCCAGCAGGCGTTCGGTGGTGGTGTCCGCCGGCCATTCGATCTTTTCGCTGTGCAGTCCCAGCGACTCGCAGGTCTTCACCTTGCTCCGGACGTAAATCTGCGAGGCTGGGTCTTCACCAACCAGCACCGCCGCCAGGCCGGGTGTAATGCCGGCCGCCTTCAAATCGCGGATTTGCTCCTCAAGCTCTTTCTTGATTTCGTCACGGATTTTATTGCCATCGAGAATGCGCGCGGCCACTGGAATGCCTCCCTGGGTTGGAGTAACTTGTCAGTTTAACATAA
>JAKASH010000106.1 GCA_021828225.1 Acidobacteriota bacterium
CCCGTCTTCAGGAGGTTGACAATCTCGCCGCCCCCCTTCTTCGTCCGGTCGACGATCGCTTCCAGGCGATCGGCCGGGCGCCGATCAGTGAGGGGTTTTCTCCATTGCTTTCCATCTGGTGCGGCGCAGGAACGATGTGGAAGACATTGTTCAGGAAATCTTCATGAAAGCTTTTGCAGCGATTGAGAGTTACAATTTTCAGTCGTCGTTCGGAACCTGGCTGAATCGGATTGCCGTCAACCATTGTTACGATTACCTGCGTCGGCAGCGATCCTCCCGGGTCACTTACTACTGGGAGATGTCCGAGGAAGGCCAGCGGGAAATTGAGTCGCACAGCCGCAGCCCGGAGGAAGGCGGACTCAACAGCGAGGAAAAGCTGGCACTCGGCGATCTTGTGACCAAGTTACTGGCACGGGCTCCGGCGGAAGATCGCGTGATCCTGACTCTGAAGGAAATTGAAGATAAGTCTGTGGACGAGATTTCAGAAATACTGGGCCTGAAGTTGAGTACGGTCAAGGTGCGATTACATCGCGCCAGGAAAAGAATGGTGAAAGATTTACAAAAATGGCAGGAGGGACGGTGAACCATGCGTTGCGACGTTGTCCGGCAAATGGTTGAAGAAGGCATCGAAAAACCACCTGAAATCCAGCTCCATTTAGTATCCTGTTCAGCCTGTAAAGAGTACCTGCGCCAGTGGGAGATTGTCCGTGCGGGCCTTCTTACGCTGAGAGAGGAAGAACTGCCCGAGCCGTCGATCGGTTTTACAACGCGAGTGATTCGCCGCCTGGAGGATTCTTCGACGGAGATTCAGGGCGGGCAGCAATTTGTCGATCAGATTGGAAGGCGGTTTGTGTATGCGACCTTAATGGTGGCCGTGATGCTCCTGCTGGCTCTGGTGCTTCCGTCGTCGGGGCCGTTTCGGAGTTCTGGGATTTCTGAATCCGTTCTTGCTCAGGCCCAGGTTGCGACACTATCGAGCGAACAGATCCTTGGCGTGGACGGGATTGATTCCGGCGACGTCACAAATTCTTCCCCGGCTGCGACTGTCAACAGCAACCACCGGGGACGAGGTTCGAAATGAGGCGACGCGCCTATGTCTATTTTGTCCTGATCTTCGTCCTGGGGATTGTTGTCGGCGGCGCCGGAATGTACACCTACGGCTGGTACACGGGCCATTGGCACCGCAAGTTCAGCCGGCATCGTGTGATAGAGTATTTGCAGGAGAAGCTCGATCTTTCGCAGACTCAGACGCAGCAGTTACAGCAGATTTTCCAGGAGATGGACAGGAAGGAGACCGAGCTGCGTGAGAAGATTGATCCGCAATTTTGGGCCATCCGCGAAGAGGCTCGCAACGAGACGCGAAAGATTCTGAATCAACAGCAGCTCCAGAAGTTTAACGCCATGGTGAAGCAGTGGGATGCAAAGAGAAAGAAGCATATGCCTCCAGCTCCACCGCCGCCTCCGCCCAAGTAAGCGCGGACGCGTAGAGCGACTCTCTTCAGCGGGGAAAGCAAATCGTAAGAAGAGGAGGGCGTTCAATGGCTTCCATGGCAGTTGGGAACTTCCTGCGGCAAAGAAAGAAATTTGTATGGCTTGGCGTTCTCAGCCTGGCAGTTTTGCTGACTGTGGGGATGGTCATCCGAAAACGTTCCGGGGATGTCCGTTACCTGACCGCTGAAGTTCGCCAGGGAGATATCACAGCCACGGTCGAGGCTACCGGGACCATTAACCCCTTAACCACCGTTCCCGTCGGTTCCTACGTTTCAGGCACAGTCAAATACATTTTTGCAGACTTTAACACCCGCGTCCAGGCGGATCAGGTTCTGGCCCAACTCGATCCGGCTATCTACCAGGCACAGGTCATCCAGGCGCGCGGGAACCTGGCTAACGCCCAGGCGAACGTCAACAACCTTGAGGCCAGTATCGCCGTAGCGCAGGCGGTCATCCAGACCAACCAGGCCAATCTGGAGAAAGCCAAAGCGGCTGTTGAGTACACTCGCATTAACAATCAGCGCATTGCCGATCTTGCCGGGCAGGGAATTCTTTCTCGCGACCAGGCGGACCAGACGAAGTCATCGCTCGATCAGGCGGATGCCCAAGTCCGAGCGGCCCAGGCCCAGCTGAATCAATCCGTCGCTCAACTCAATCAGACAAAGGCCCAACTGGCGCAGGCCAAGGCGCAAGTGCAAACCATGACCGGGGCACTCAGGCAAGCGGAAACCAACCTGCGTTATGCCACCATTATTTCACCGATCAACGGGACCATTGTCGCCAGGAATGTCGATGTCGGGCAATCCGTAGCTGCCTCGCTGCAAGCTCCAGTGGTTTTCAGCATTGCCCAGGACCTGAAGCGGATGCAGGTTTACGCGAAAGTCGATGAGTCCGATACCGGCAACATCAGGATTGGAACCCTGGCCACATTCCAGGTGGATGCTTTCCCCAACGAACGGTTCCAGGGCAGAGTCAGCGCTATTCGCCTGAACGCGACGATGGTGCAAAACGTCGTGACGTACGACACCGTGATTGATTTCGAGAATCCCGATGAAAAGCTCCTGCCCGGCCAGACTGCTTACGTTACCATCCCCATCGGCCATTGCACCGACTGCGTCAAGATTCCCAACGCGGCCTTGCGGTTTACGCCGGAGATGACCCGCACGCAGCTTCAGCAACTCTACGACAAATATCGCATTCCACCCGATGCGACACGGCCGCATATTGGCGGGACTCAGGTGGTGTGGATGGCTGGAAAAGACAAAAAGCTCAAACCCATGGCCGTTAAGGTTGGGATTACGGATTACAGTTACACGCAGATGCACGAGGGAGGTCTCAGGCAGGGAGATGCCCTGGTGACGGGCGAGGAACTTGCGCAGGGAGGCCAGACTCAGGGAACTTTTCCTGGTAACCAGCGGCTCGGCGGAAGGCGGAGGTAATAACCGCTATGCAGCATGATATCATGCAGCTAAAGCAAGCACTTGAAGTAGAGCGTGAACAAGCAAGGCCTGTCATCCAGGTCGAGAACCTGCACAAGACTTACGATCTGGGCGAGGTGCAGGTGCATGCTTTGCGGGGAATCTCCCTGGAGATCGGTGCGGGCGAGTTTGTGGCCATCATGGGGGCGTCGGGTTCCGGAAAATCCACCTTCATGAACCTTATCGGATGCCTCGACCGTCCGACACGGGGCACGTACTGGCTTGACGGTCAGGATGTGTCAAAGCTTTCGAAGATGGAGCTGGCGCACATTCGAAATCGGAAGATTGGATTTGTGTTTCAGGGCTTCAACCTTCTCGCGCGAACTTCAGCGCTGGAAAATGTTGAGCTACCGTTGATCTATTCCTCGATACCGCATGAAAAACGGCTCGAACGCGCCCGCGAAGCCCTGCGAATTGTGGGTCTGGAAGGCCGCGAGGACCATCATCCCGCGCAACTCTCCGGCGGACAACAACAGCGCGTAGCGATTGCCCGGGCACTGGTCAATAACCCGTCGATTCTTCTGGCGGACGAGCCTACGGGAAATCTTGACAGCCGCACCAGCGTCGAAATCATGGAGATTTTTCAGCGCCTGAACCTGGAACAGAGCCTGACCATCATGCTGGTCACTCACGAGCCTGACATCGCGCGTTTTGCCAAGCGAACGGTGCTTTTCCGCGATGGCAAGATTCGGCGCGATATGCCGGTGGAAGAGAGGGCTGATGCCGCTCAAGTGCTGCTCCGCCTTCCCAGAGTTAATGAAGAGAATGAAGTAACGGAGGAGAACTGATGGATTACGCAGCGGTTCTTCGCGTGGCAATTCGCGCGCTGGCGCGCAACAAGATGCGTTCCATCCTGACCATGCTCGGCATCATCATTGGTGTCGGCGCCGTCATCTGCACTGTCGCAATCGGGGTGGGAGCGAGCAACCAGGTTCAGGAAGCTATTCGCAATCTTGGAAACAATATTGTGTTCATCGCTGCCGGGAGCATCAACCAGCACGGGGTTCACCTTGGGAGTGAAGCGACCAAGACGCTTACGGTTGGGGATGCCAAGGCGATTGCCCAGCAAATCCCCTTCATCAGCAAGGTGTCGCCCGGAGTCAGGTCGGGCGGGCAGGTGGTTTACGGCGGCCAGAACTGGTTCACTTCCGTCCATGGTGTTACACCCGAATACCTTGATATCCGGCGCTGGCGGGTCAGGGAAGGCAGCGTTTTCACGCAGCACGATGTGGATGCCGCAGCGGACGTTTGTCTGCTGGGACTCACCATAGTGGAGAATTTGTTCGGCAACGAGGATCCGGTCGGCAAGACGGTCCGGATTATGAATATTCCGTTCCGCGTGGTCGGAGTCCTTTCTGCGAAGGGGCAATCGCCCTTCGGACGCGACGAAGACGACAGAATTCTGATGCCCTATACGACAGTGCAGAAGAAGATGGCTGGAATTGACTGGCTGCAATTCATCATGTGTTCGGCAAATTCTCAGACAGCCATCACCGCTTCCGAGCGGCAGATTGCCGCTCTTCTGCGCGAACGTCATCGTCTGCGCGCTGAACAGGAGGATGACTTCATCATTCGCAGTCCGAACGATCTGGCGCAAGCTCAAGCCGAGTCCGGGCGTGTGATGACCTTGCTGCTGGCCAGCATTGCTTCGGTTTCTCTGCTCGTGGGCGGTATCGGGATCATGAACATCATGCTGGTTTCCGTGACCGAACGGACCCGCGAAATCGGCGTGCGCATGGCGGTCGGCGCCACGGAAGGCGACGTGCAAAATCAGTTCCTGGCTGAGGCGCTGGTGCTGAGTTCAATTGGCGGCGCCGTGGGCGTGGTGGCGGGTATCCTGGGGTCCAGAGCGGTATCGAACATGCTTCGGTGGCCGACTGAGATTCCGCTGGAATCAGTTCTGATCGCTGTCGTGTTTTCCGTCGGGGTGGGCATCTTCTTCGGTTATTATCCTGCGCGGAAGGCTGCTCGCCTGGACCCGATCGAGGCATTGAGATATGAGTAATTGCGCGAGTCAGCCTGCTTCAGGGCTGGCTTGCAGGATGGGATCAATAATGAAAACATCAAAGACAAGCGTCCGAATGGTTCTCGCCGGGATGGTGATGTTGTGCACCGGACTTCTGGCTCTGACTGGAATAACCGGAGCACAGACGCCACAAGGCCTGCAGAGCCGTGGCGAGAGTTTTTTCATCGTCTCTTCGGTGGATGCGAAAAAGCAGCAGATTGTCCTGAAGTTGCCGACCGAGGTGACTGAGGTTGTTCAAGTGACACCTGCGACAGCCTATCGTGACGAAGAGGGGAAGCCGCTCAAGTTCGAGGATCTGCGCGCCGGCGACACCGTGTACGCGACGGTTGTTCAAGAGGCCAAGGGAACTCTTGCCGTCGTGAGCATCCGCCGTGGTCCCATGACTCTTGAAGAGCTTCACAAGCGGTATTTTGCAGAGGAATGAACCGGGTCTGTAACCCACCGCCTGCGAACCGATAGGCTTGAGGTTGCCCGATGCTATCCCGCATTTTTAGGAATGGCCATCGAGCTTTGATTAGCTGGTTCGTCTTATTCCAGCCGGTTGGGCTTACCTCTGCGCCCGCCAACACCCCTCATGCAACAGTTTCGCTGGTCTCTGAAAAGGATTCCATCCGGCCCGGACATGAGTTCCGGGTGGGGCTGCATTTCACGATAGAAAAAGACTGGCACATTTATTGGGTCAACCCGGGGGATTCTGGCGAGCCGCCTCGGGTGGAATGGAAACTGCCCTCACAATTTCATGTTGGCCAGCTCCAATGGCCTGCACCGCGCCGGCTTGAGAATCCTCCGCTGGCTGACTACGGGTACGAGGACGAAGTGCTGCTGATGGCCGCGGTACGCGCTCCCGCAAACCTGAAGCCTGGAGGCACGGTGGAACTTCAGACCAATGTTCGGTGGCTGGTTTGCCATGAAATCTGCATTCCTGGCCGGCAGACCGTTACGCTTTCGCTGCCGGTTACGAGCGATCCACCGAAGCCTGATGCTCGCTGGCGCCAGCTTTTCTCCCGCACAAGTGCGCAACTGCCGATGCCCCTCCCGGCCGGATGGAGCGTGACCGCGGCAGCCAATCCGGAGTCATTCGTCCTTTCAATCCAGACGGGGACTCGAGAGCCAAGTGCGATATTTTACCCTCTGGAACCCCTGCAGATCAAAAACGCAGCTCCGCAGCAGGCAATGCCCTTCGATGGCGGAGTTCGCCTTTTGCTCCGGAAGTCGGACCAGCTATTGCATCGTGTCGCCTCCTTAAAGGGAGTCCTCGTCCTGCGGCATGATAAAGCTTATGCGATCAACGCGCCTGTAACGTCGCAGAATAGCTTACGAAAAAGTTCAGGAGGAAGGAGACCTCGAAAATGAACTCCAAGAGGATTGCCATGTCAATCTTGCTGGGATGCGCTTTTCTGCTGCCTGCACTCAGTTTATGGGCGGTTAAGGTCGGCGAACCGGCTCCTGGCTTCACCGCCAAGGATTCCAACGGCAATACACAGAAGCTTTCGGATTACCGGGGGAAATTCGTTGTGCTCGAATGGCACAACCGCCAGTGCCCTTACGTCCACAAACATTACGCCAGCGGAAACATGCAGAAATTGCAGAAGGAATGGACGGCCAAAGGAGTTGTCTGGTTCACAGTCATTTCCTCAGCCCCGGGAAAGCAGGGGTACATGACTGCCGAAGAAGAAAATGCCTACGTTAAGCAGGTGGACGCCTCGCCAACAGCCGTCCTGCTTGATCCGAGCGGGGAATTAGGCCACCTCTACGGCGCCAAGACCAGTCCCCACATGTTTGTGATCAATCCCGAGGGGATTCTGATCTACGATGGCGCCATCGACGACAAACCAACCACCGACCTTGAGGATGTGGCCACTGCGAAGAATTACGTCAGTCTGGCACTTGAAGAGGCGATGGCTGGCGAGCAGGTTAAGACGCCTGTTACGCGTCCTTATGGGTGCTCAGTGAAGTACGCTCATTGAGTTAAAGCTCTCGATGGCGGACCTTCTCTCAAATGGGTAAGAGCAACTCACCGACGGTGGCAGGCATGGTAACATACTGCTTTGCGCCGTTACACGCGGCTCAGAAGACTGTCTGCACCATTGCCCCAAAGGCACTAAGATCCACCTATTTTCATAGAGGGTTCAGGAAGATACTGTCTTTGTGAATAGTGGCAGGGAGAGGCTTCTGTTCCATGTTGCTGAGGCGGCGCCAGCACGACGGGAAATCAGACCGATTGGAGTCTCAAATTCAACTCAGACACCGAGGCTTTTAAGATGCACTTGATTTGGCTCTTGATCATTGGACTTCTGGCCGGGTGGATGGCGAGCCATGTAATGCGCGGAAAGGGCTTCGGGCTGCTGGGCGACTTGGTCGTTGGCGTCATCGGAGCCTGGCTTGGAGGCGCCCTTCTGCATGTGTTTGGACTCTATTCAGTGGGGTTTATCGGTTCCCTTGTTACGGCTCTGATTGGGGCTGTGATTCTTCTCGCCTTAATCCGCGTCATCAAGAATGCTTGACGCTTAATCCACTCCTCCAGGCACGTTCCAGATTGAGTCAAGAAGGCCTTATAGCGCTTTTCAGTTGAAGAGTGCACTTATGCGCTCTTCGCGGATTGCGCGATGGCCCGGCCATGCGCCACAGCAATAGCGGCCATATTCACAATCTCATCGACGGTTGCGCCGCGCTGCAGCACGTGGACAGGTTTCGACATCCCCACCAGGATGGGGCCCAGCGCTTCGGCGCCGCCGATCCTCAGCATCAGCTTGTAGGCGATATTGGCTGAGCCGAGGTCGGGGAAAATGAGCACGTTCGCGCCGCCCTTCAGGGTTGAGAAGGGATAATCTTCCTCAAGGATTTCCGGAACGACCGCCGTGTCTGCCATCATTTCGCCGTCGACCATCATTTCGGGATGAGCCCGCTTCACCAACTCGGCGGCCCTGCGCATTTTCTCCGCCAGAGGATGGCGTGTGCTGCCGAAGTTCGAAAACGAAAGCATCGCTACTCTTGGCTCGAAATTGAAGTCACGCGCCACCTCTGCCGCCAGCAAGGCAATCTCGGCCAGGTCTTCGGCCGTGGGCTCGATGTTTACCGTGGTGTCGGAAAAGAAATAGACTTCCTGCTTCGTAACAATCACATAGACTCCGGAGACGCGACGGACGTTTCCCCGGAGCTTGATGATCTGGAGCGCCGGCCGGATCGTTTCCGGGTAGTGTTGGGCCACACCGGCAAGAAATC
>JAKASH010000107.1 GCA_021828225.1 Acidobacteriota bacterium
GAGGAGGACTTATGGCGCCGATATCTCGACGTGAAGCCGGGAAGATGCTGGTGGCCGGAACGGCCGGAGTGTTGCTTGCCAGGAAATCGGTTTTCGGTGCACAGAGGATCAATTCCGTTGTGCGCGGGGTGCAGATTGGAGCTCAGAGCTACTCGTTTCGCGACCGGCCGCTCGATGCGGCTATCAAGGCGTATCAGACGGTGGGCCTGGGCGAATGCGAGCTTTTCCAGGGCCACGTGGAGCCCGAGAATCTTTCGCGCGAGGCGTTGCGCCAGTGGCGGCTGACGGTTCCTCTGAGCCGCTTCCATGAAGTGCGGCAGAAGTTCGACCGTGCCGGAGTGCTGCTTTACGCGTACAACTACAGCTTCCGCAAGGATTTTACGGAGCCGGAAATGGAGCGCGGATTCCAGATGGCGCGGGCGCTCGGCGTCAAATACATCACCGCGTCCTCCAACGTCAGCGTGGCGCACCAGGTGGACCTGCTCGCGCAGAAGTACAAGATCATGGTGGGCTTCCACAATCACGACGACACGGCCGACCCCGACGAGTTCTCAACCGCCGCCACCTTCGAGCGCGCGCTCAAAGGGGCTTCACCTTACCTCGGCATCAATCTCGATATCGGACACTTCACCGCCGCCAACCAGGACCCGGTCAGCTTCCTTCGCAAGTACCATCAGAAGATGGTGACGCTCCACATCAAAGACCGCAAAAAGAACCACGGCCCGGCCGTGCCTTTCGGCGAGGGCGATACGCCCATCGTGGCCGTGCTGCATCTGCTGCGCGACAATCACTGGAAAATTCCCGCCAACATCGAGTACGAATACGGCAAGCCGGGAATGGACACAATCGCCGAGATGAAAAAGTGCTACGCCTATTGCCGGAAGGCGCTGGAAAGCTAGAACGGGGGTGTAGCTGGTAGCGCGGTCCTCCGGTTTTGAGGTCCGCGGGTTTTTGTTTGTGCCTGTCGAGTTCCTCCTAAACAGAAGCCGCAGACCGCAACGACGGCGGTCTTCGCTACTCGCTTTCGCCAAGGGGAGAGGGTGGGCGCGCCAGCGACCGGGTGAGGGGTTACTTCTGCCGTGCGAGCTTGGCGCATAAATCTCGGTCCTTGCGATTAGCGCCTTCGCGAAAGGGCACGACTTTAGTCGTGCCGCAAATGTAGCGGTCCACCGTTTCCCTGGGGCTTCAGCCCCTGAGGTGCCGAGGCATTGAATCCGTCTCAATTTCTGATGCAGCCGAATTGTAAGGATACTCTTCCGGAGCGCGCACCAGCCCGGCCCGCACAGGATTTTGACGGATGTACTCGCATCGAGCACGATATCCCGCGGGGTCTACAACGTACTCATCGCTGAAACCGCGCTGCCAGATCTCCCCCTGAATGCCAAGCTCCTTCTTTGCGCGATACGAGTAGCCCCCCTTGATCAATTGCACAGCCCTCTCAATGCTCATCCGGGGCGGCACGGAAATCAGCGCGTGAAAGTGATCGGGCATCAGAACGAACTCGTGGAGCAAATACCGTCCGTGCGAACGATACCCGGAAAGAACGTCAAGGAAAAGTCACGCCATCCGAACCGACTGGAAGAGGCTACGCCGCCCCCAAGCCGAGGAGGTCACAAAGAATGTTCTCGTTGTTTGGGGGCTCTCACATCTTAAATGAGGCGGGCGATCCGGCTTGGACATATAAGCACTCAGAGGCTAAAGCCGCATTCTGTCGCACTCGTCTACGGCACGAGTGAACTCGTGCCCTTTCGCTCCGGACAAGATACGGAATCCCTACCGTCAACCCCGCAGGTCGAGGGGTGACCTAGTTCGCTCCCATTCGCCAAGCCCGGCGCTACGGGGGCGAGTGGAAGGGATCGGTTTTGGCGTCGGTGGTGCCGGCTTCGGGGCTGGCGATATCGAGGTTGACTACAATCGGTTCCTGGCCGCTGCGGACCACCACGGCCTCGACCGTCTCGTCGGGGCGGGCGTTCATCTCCTGGTGCGGAACGAATGGCGGAACATAAATGAAGTCGCCGGGGCCTGCTTCAGCAACGTATTCCAGGTGCTCGCCCCAGCGGAAACGGGCGCGGCCGCGGACGATGTAGAGCACAGTCTCCAGTTCGCCGTGATGGTGAGCACCGGTGCGCGCCGCCGGCTGCACCACCACTGTTCCTGCCCACAGCTTGCTGGCTCCCGTCCGGGCATGAGTGATGGCCGCGGCGCGCGACATGCCGGGCGTCTGCGGCGTGTTCGGGTCCAGCTCACCCGCGCGCACAATGCGAATGCCGTGTTCCTTCCAGTCGGTCATGGATCAGCTTTCTTTTGAGGATGCCCGGTGGATGGCCAGCACAAAATACTGTGCGTGATCGTCGCCTGCGTTACGAATGCCGTGCTCGTCGTTGGAAGCAATAAAGGCCACCGAGCCCGGCCCCGCCTTTGAACTCTTACCATTGATGGTAATCTCGAGCGTGCCCTGGCGGACCATGAACATCTCTTCATGGCGGTGGTGATGAGGCGGGTGCGGCATGTTGCCGGGAGCCAGGTCCGACTCGTGCATCTCAATCCGGCAGTCTTCGTGGGTGAGGCCTTCCAGAACCGGGCGCGAGGTATTGGTCTTGCCGTGATGAACCGGCAGGTCCTGAAACTCATAAACCTTTGAGGGCAGATAATGCTTTTCGGACGCCAGGGCGCTCGAAGCCATCAGGGCCGGAAGCGCCAGGATGAAGGCTCGACGTGGATTATTCATCGAATGACTCCTGAAATTTATTGATTTGCAGATTTGGGGGACGAAGAAGCCTCATTGTTGTGCCGGGTCAGCGAGCGGTAGACCGCGGCAACGGCCTCGGATTCGAGCTCCGGCGCATGCCAGTGAATGTTTGGAAACGGGACCAGATCATTCTGGAGCTGCTCCAGAGTTTTGCCTTTCTGGAGGCCCGATCGCACCTGGCCGGAGAGCCACTCGAGAAAATGCCGGAACTCCAGCACCTGGGCTTTGCCGGCGGGCTGGCCGTGGCCCGGAACATAAATGTCAACGTCCCACGACTCAACCTTGTGCAGTGTCTTGATCCAGTTATCAATGTTGGCAGAGCCGATCCGCGGGATATATTCGTTTTCAAAAACATTGCCCAGAAAGAGAACTTTCGACTGGGGCAGATAAACCGCGGCATCTCCCGGAGCGGTGTTGTCGCCAAGGTTGATCACCTTGATCGGCTGGCCGCTTAGCGGAACCGTTGTTTGATTGATAAAGGTATGATTGGGCGGAGTCGGATGCACGCCGCGCATGCTAACTTCAAACCGCCAATCGTCTTCAAGACGTGCGGGAAACTCGTCCCGGTAATGCATCATGGCGGACGTTGCTTCCGGCGTTGCCAGGATGTCCGGCTTGAAATCAGTAAACGATTCGTTACCCAGCATCACGTCGGGCGTCGCACCCGTGTTAATGACGTAGCGAACCGGGAGGTCGGTGTGCTGGCGAATTTCGTAAAGCAAGGCGCGGGCATTGAAGGGTGAGTTGGTCGTGTTGACAACGACCACGCCGTCTTGTGTGATAATAAAGCCTGCGTTTCCGGCACGATTGAACTTGGGATCGCCTTCCTGATCGAGGACGTCATCCGCGATCCAGACGAAAACATGCGGATTGATTTCGCGGATGTGATAGAAACTGTCGCCCGCCGGGAGGACCGCACGCGGCATCAGAAGAAGAAAGAAAGCCGATAGCGCTAGAAGAATCGTAGCGGATAGTTTGAGAGAAAGAGCGACGGGTGAAGCAGAACGCGCGATTCCGCGGGACAAAGACTTCACTCTCAATTGTTTTTCAGCACTTCGGGAGGCCGCTGAGTCTTGACGTTTCATTTTAGATGTCCACGTAAACCTGCGCACGCCAGCCACCTGCCGTTTGCTGCAGGCTGAGTTGATGGTAGGTGATGGCTTTGACCAGCAAGTTGGTTTGGTGCCGTGCTTGATCTAACTTTTCGCCCCAGGCTATGCCCGAGACCGCATGATCGTCAAGACTTTCCACTTTGAAATCGCAAAACAGCCAACGCTCGGCGTCATGCCGGTAGAGAATTTCACTGAGCCAGTTTACCAGAAGATCAGGGAGATTAGCGCCCTGAACTTCAATACGAATTTCCTCACCAGGCTTGACGGAAGCCAGGTCCACAATCAGATGCGCCAGCGCCCGGGCGGCATTCTCAAACACCTCCGGCAGCGTGGAGCCGAAGGCTTCAAATCCGACGTCCGCTGTGTGCTCGAGAATACGAAAACGGGACATGGCACGCCCGGCAAAAGGCCCATCGGCACGATCGCTCGCGCCGCTGCCGGCCTGGGCTTATCCGGCAACCCTTCGATCGGCCCAAGAGTTTATCATAATCAAGACAGAGGTCCATGGATAGTAAGGAGGAAGCTGGCTGGCCGGCCGGCCGCTCTCATCCATTCTGCAGATTGCGGCTACAACGAAGGCCATCACGGCAGGTTGCAGCCTGCAGCCAGCGTTCGTCAGTGGTATAAGCACCGGCAGGAATGGTACTATCCCACAACGATCTGACGGACCCGATTCGTCAAAGGAGACTTGCAAGATGCATGGTGATTTCTTATGGCTTGCGTTGCCGATCATTGTTCTGGTGGTTCTGGGAATTCTTGCTTATCTTTCAAAGGCGCGCCGCAACCTGCTGCGACTCCGGATTGAAATTGATAAGACCGGCGCCAGCGTTGACGCTTTGCTGAAACACCGGCACGATGAGTTGCCCAAACTCCTCGGAACCTGCCGGGGATATATGCCGCACGATCATCCGTCATTTGAATCAATCGCCAGGACGAGGGCCGATTATCTTAAAGCTCATACGTTGCAGGAAAAGACGCTGGCCAATATCGCGATGGCCGGCGCCGTGAACAGCCTTTTCGAAATCGCTGGCGATTATGCGGGGTTGAAGTCGAACAACAGTTTCGTGAAATTCAGGAAACAAAACAGCGAACTGGAAACAAGCATCGAGGAGCAGCAAGAACTCTTCAATGAGCTTGTAAGCGGTTACAACCGGCGCATCCGGCGATTTCCGGAGTCGATTGCAGCCCGCATGGCCAACCTCGAACCGCGACAGCCAGTTGCCAATCCGGACTCAGACTCTGAAGCATGAACCTGTTCATTCTGGCGAAGGCTGCCGAGGGGCCAGCCGCCCCCACTGAACAAGCAGCCGGAGACAAAAGGTCGACATCCGGTTGCGCGATCCAAAAACTTCAGCCCGCCAGGCATCGAAAAAATCTCCCTGAAAACGCCAAGCCCGCCATGAAAGGCGGGCCTGGAACACCAAAGATCTGGTTACTCGGTTTTCTTCCTTCTCTTACTTCTATTACTTCTCTTTCTTTGCCTTCGGTTTTGCTTTCTTCTTTGCGGCCATAGACCTCCTTCCCTCACGGGATCAAAAGCCTGGCGCCGGGTCAATATCTTGTAGCCCAGCGCTTCCCTACCCACGATATATAGTGCCGAAAGGCAGGCTTGTCAAGAAAAATCACGTGCTAACAACAGAAAAATCACGTGGCAGGCCGGCAATTCCCATCTACCGTCCTGGGACTCGCCAGGGGCGTGCTCCGGCCTGGCGATTTTCCCGGCTTTTGCCTTCTCCCGGCCCTTTTTTGATCCCAGAGTCGCGACCAGCCATCTGTGCTTCCCTTCTCTTTTCCAGTGATCGACTTTCCGCTCTTGTGATATCGTGTGGCTACTATGAAAAACCATGACACTCTTTCACGTCGTTCTTTTCTCGGTCTTGTGGCAGCGGCACCCCTTGGTGCTGCAACGGTGGCCGCTGCTGCTACAAAACATCTTCCAGTAGGGCTTGAACTCTATTCAGTTCGCGACGACCTTAAGAAAGATCTGGCTGGAACCGTCAGGGAAGTTGCGCAAATGGGATACAAGTGTGTGGAATTCTACGCACCTTACTACGAATGGACGCCGGGTGAAGCCAAGAAGGTACGCGGCGAAATGGATCACCTGGGCATCCGCTGTTACTCCACTCATAACGACATAAAATCATTCACGCCGGAAGGAGTCGGCAAGGCGATGGAGCTGAACCACATCCTTGGGACGCGCTACATCGTCCTGGCTTCACCCCCCGGCCCGATATCTACCCTTGACGGCTGGAAGCGAATTGCAGAGACGCTGAATAAAGGCAACCATACGATGATGGCGCACGGCTTCCACGCGGGCTACCACAACGACGATCACGAATGGCAGGAGCTTGACGGAAAGAAGCCCATCGATATTATCGCCGGCGAAACGGACAAGAGCGTCATTCTGGAGCTCGACACCGGCAACTGCCTGGCTTCCGGCGGCGACCCGGTGGCCTATATCAAGAGCCATCCCGGACGCATCCGCGCAATGCACGTGAAGGACTGGTCTCCACAGAAGGGCTATGACGTCCTGATCGGCCAGGGCATCGCGCCGTGGAAGAAGATCTTTGCGGCAGCCCAGACGGTGGGTGGCGTCCAGTATTACCTGATCGAACAGGAAGCTTTCAGTGGACACACAGAGATGCAAACTGCGAAGCTGTCCCTGGAAGCATTTCGAAAAGTCTACGGGTGAAGAATTGCGGCGAGGAAGAAGCTGAAGCCCTCGCTGGAATATGTCGGCGCAAGCGGGATGAGGGAGTAGTGCGGTTTGTTGGGGCGAACGGTTGAAAGGCTCGGCTGCGCCCGCAGGGCAGAGTTTCTCGATTTTTCGATAACAATTAATTTCAATGGCGCCAGTCAGGAGAGCGTGAGGAGCTACGCGCAACAAACACTGGCGCCTTACGGATGTGAATCATGAGCATGACATCTGAGGGGGACAACCGTCCTCCCCTGTTTTCACCCGGAAACACGCTGCCCTTTGTGCTGGTGACAGCGCTGTTCTTTCTCTGGGCCATTCCCAACAACCTGAATGACATTCTCATCAAGCAGTTCATGACCTCATTCCAGATCACGCGTTTTGAGGCAGGGCTGGTGCAATCGGCGTTCTATCTGGGATACTTCTGCCTGGCCATGCCGGCAGCGCTTCTGATGCGGCGATTCGGGTACAAAGCCGGACTGGTCACCGGGCTGCTTCTCTTCGGTACGGGCGCACTCCTGTTCTGGCCCGCGGCTCTCGTCGACAGCTATGGATTTTTCCTGTTCGCGCTGTTCGTAATCGCCAGCGGCCTGTCGTTTCTTGAAACTGGAGCGAACACTTTCATCGCGGTGCTGGGTCATCCAAGAACGTCCGAACAGCGGCTGAATCTCTCGCAGTCTTTTAACCCACTGGGATCCATCACGGGAGCCTTGGCCGGCACAGTTTTCATCTTTTCCGGAATTGAGCTGAGTCACCAGCAAATCGACGTGCTCAAGGCCAAGGGAACGCTCGCGACTTACCTGCAAGGCGAGACACTGAGAGTGGTTCGACCTTACGTGGTTCTTGGCGTGGTTGTCTGGGTGATGGCGTTTCTGATCCTGAGAACGAAATTTCCCAAAATCAAGGAAGAAGCCCAGTCCAAAGATGCCCGCGACAAAGGCAAACTCAGCGACCTGTTGCACTACCCGCACTTTCTGCAGAGCGTTTCCGCGCAGTTCTTTTATGTCGGCGCGCAGGTAGGGACCTGGAGCTTCCTGATTCAATACATTCAGGACTACACGCATGAACCTGAGAAAATCGCCGGCTACCTGCTGACCGGAAGCCTTGTGGCGTTTGGCATAGGCCGTTTCGTGGCGACTTACCTGATGAAGTTTTTCCGGCCCAACAAGCTGATGGGAATATACGGAATCATCAACATGGGGCTGGTGGCGCTCGGAATCTTTTTTCCTGGTTGGCTGGGAGTGGGAGCCGTGTTCCTAACCAGCTTCTTTATGTCCCTGATGTTCCCCACCATCTACGCGCTGGGCATCAAGGGGCTGGGGCCGAATACCAAGCTGGGAGGCTCCTTCATCATTATGGCGATCATCGGAGGCGCGGTGGCTCCCCCGGCCATGGGCCTGCTTTACGGAGCATGGCACAGCATGGCCGTGGCCATGATCGTTCCGCTGATCTGCTACGCCGCGGTTACTCACTACGCCTATTACGGCTCCAGGATGCGGGTTCCCCAAACCCAGCCCACTGCTGTTTCGGAACCGGCGACTCTATGACAGGTGTGGCGAAACCCCGAGTGTCGGAA
>JAKASH010000108.1 GCA_021828225.1 Acidobacteriota bacterium
AAGGAACAGAATCTTCGGCGCGCAAGGATCACTTTGGGTCCTGAGGAGGAAGTAGTGTGAGAGTTGTGAGCCAAGATCCGCTTTTAACACATGCAGAGCGCCAGATCAACCCTATGACCTGGAAGGCAGTTGTAGACAAGTACCAGCAGCCCTCGCTTTGGCACAGCCTCTTTCAGATCGTTAACTCAGTAGTGCCTTATGGGGTACTCTGGTTTCTGATGGCCCGGGGCCTGGCGACTTCCCGTTGGATCATCCTGCCGTTGGCAATCCTGGCTGGTGGCTTTCTGGTGCGGGTGTTCATTATCCACCACGACTGCGGCCACGGGTCATTCTTCAAGTCCCGAAGAGCCAATGACGTCTGTGGATTCATTACCGGAGTGCTGACTTTCACGCCCTACCACTTCTGGCGCTGGGAACACGCCGTGCACCATGCCGGTTCGGGCGATCTGGACAGGCGTGGCTTGGGTTCCGTGTGGACTTTGACTGTGCAGGAATACCTGGAGGCGCCTCTGTGGAAGCGGTTCGCCTATCGGGTGGCGCGCAATCCGTTCGTCTTCCTTGTGTTGGGGTCGCCGGTATTGTTCCTCGTGCTCCACCGGTTTGCCTCGGCCCGGGCGAACAAGCGGGATCGGCACTCGGTGTATTGGACGAATCTTGGAATTCTAGTAATGGCCGGCGTGCTGAGTTTCGTGATGGGCCTCAAAGCATACCTTGTGATTCAACTCTCCGTGATGATGGTAGCGAGCACGGCGGGAGTCTGGCTGTTTTATGTGCAGCATCAATTTGAAGGAGTCAACTGGCAACGCCACGGCAAGTGGAATTACACCGTAGCAGCCCTCGAAGGCAGTTCATTTTACAAGTTGCCCAAGCTCCTGCAATGGTTTTCAGGCAACATCGGCTTTCATCACATCCATCACCTGAACCCGCGTATTCCCAACTACAACCTGCAGAAGTGCCACAACGAGGGCCCGATGTTTCAGCGAGTGAAGACCGTGACTCTGCTCTCAAGCCTGAAGTCTCTCACCCTGCGTTTGTGGGACGAATCCCACCATCAATTAGTAGGCTACGGCTACCTCAGAACCCTTCGTAAGCGACGGCGACTCTACGAGCTTCCTTGACGATTCGCCGCGCCTGAGCGACAGATGTGGTGTATTACGACTTGCCGCCAGCGACCCACTTTTTGACGGGTTTCGGGTAAGTCTTTTCAACGTACTCCTGGATGTCGCTCGGCGTGATGCGAAGGTGAGGCTCCGCGGGGAATTCGCTTGTCTCGCGGTCCAACTCGTGCTTCAAGCGCGCAAAGCACATTCCCGGGCCATCCTGAATTCTTAAGGGAGGCAAGCGGAACGCATCGTTTTGGACGTTGACGGTGAATTCGCGGCTCCCTTGAGGCGGGTCGATCACGTGATAAGCATAGATCCGAGAGGTCGTCTCGAGAGAGAAACCGCGATACTGGATGTACATGAGAGAGTCCTTTCGCCGTCCGTCGCGGACGGCAGAGGGTGCCTTTGCGGTGACGGCAGCTTGCCCGCCATCCGACAAACTATGCCTGTTTCGGAGCCGCCTGCGCGTCCGCCGTTTGCGGCTGCGTTTCCAGCACCTTTCGCAATTCTCGAGAGTGCTTCCGCTGGAGTATCTTCTGCTTTCGTAACCGGCCGAACCTTGATTTGTCCCCATTTCTTTCCGACATAAGTTCCTTCCTTGCATGCCCTGAACTTCTGTATCAGGCAGCAGCTCATTTGGCTTGATCCCATTCCCAACCAACGAATCACTTCGACGGCCGCTTTCTCTTAATACATCCCTTCGCCCATGCCTCCCGGATATCCTGCCGCAGTCTCACCTTCCTTGCCCGGGTACTCGCTGACCGATGCCTCGGTAGTGAGGAGCAGCGAAGCAATGGACGCAGCGTTCTGGAGCGCCGCGCGCGTGACCTTTGTAGGGTCGATGACGCCATCCGCGACGAGGTCGCCGAAGCTTTCGGTCTCCGCGTTGAAGCCATAGTTCAGGTTGTTGTTCGCCTTCACTTTCTCCACTACCACCGCACCTTCATAACCGGCGTTGGCGACGATCATACGGAGCGGCTCTTCGAGGGCGCGCCTGACGATGTTGATGCCGATCTGCTCGTCGCCTTCGGCCTTGAGCTTTGCGAGCGCGGGGATGCAGCGCACCAGCGCCACTCCGCCGCCGGGCACGATGCCCTCCTCGACGGCCGCCTTAGTAGCGTGCATGGCATCCTCGACACGGGCTTTCTTTTCCTTCATCTCGGTCTCGGTCGCTGCACCCACTTTAATCTGGGCGACGCCCCCCACCAGCTTGGCCAGGCGCTCCTGCAGCTTCTCGCGATCATAATCGGACGTGGTCTCCTCGACTTGCGCCCGGAGCTGCTTCACCCGGCCCTCGATGTCAGCACTCTTGCCAGCACCCTCGATGATGGTGGTGTTGTCCTTGTCGATGGTGATCTTTTTGGCCTTGCCCAGATCCTCCAGCTTCACGTTTTCAAGCTTGATGCCCAGGTCCTCTGAAATGGCTTTGCCGTTCGTCAGGATGGCGATGTCTTCCAGCATGGCCTTGCGACGATCTCCAAAGCCGGGCGCCTTCACTGCACAGCATTGCAAGGTTCCACGCAGTTTGTTCACCACCAGGGTGGCCAGAGCCTCGCCTTCAACCTCCTCTGCAATAATGAGCAGAGGCTTGCGGGACTGGGCAATCTGCTCGAGTAGAGGCAGGATGTCCTTCATCGAGCTGATCTTCTTCTCATGGATCAGGATCAGCGCGTTCTCCAGCACGCACTCCATCCGCTCTGGGTCGGTGACGAAGTAAGGAGAGAGATAACCGCGGTCAAACTGCATCCCCTCCACTACTTCGAGAGTGGTCTCCATGGTCTTTGATTCCTCGACCGTGATGACGCCGTCCTTGCCGACCTTTTTCATGGCCTCGGCGATGATATTGCCGATGGCAGGGTCGTTGTTGGCGGAAATCGCGCCCACTTGGGCGATCATCGCGCCCTCGACCGGCTTCGAGATCTTGTCGATCTCGCCCTTGATATGCTTTTTGTTACCGTTCTTACTGGTCTCATCGTACCCACAAATTGTGCGCACCGCGCTCTCGATGCCGCGCTTCACGCCCATAGGGTTGGCACCGGCGGCCACTGTCTTCGCACCCTCGCGGAAGATCGCCTGGGCCAGGACGGTCGCTGTGGTGGTGCCGTCGCCCGCAACGTCGGAAGTCTTGGAAGCGACCTCGCGCACCATTTGCGCGCCCATGTTCTCGAGCGGGTCCGGCAGCTCGATTTCCTTCGCCACCGTTACGCCGTCCTTGGTGATCGTGGGGGCACCGAATTTCTTGTCCAGCACCACGTTGCGCCCCCGGGGACCCAACGTTGCTTTCACGACGTCCGCAAGTTGATTCACTCCGCGCAGAATCGCATGACGGCTCTCCTCACCATATACAATTTGCTTTGCATTTGCCATTTTCAATCCCTCTCCGATTTCGATAAATGCTTTCCGTTGTCGGTGGTCCAGTGCGGCGCTCTTAGCCGCCATCTCTCACCAAACCACCTCCGTCGTCGGCTACTGCCAACTGACTCCCCACCTACTTCTTCCCACTCGCGGTGGCTGCCGCACCTTCAAGGATTCCCAGCACTTCTTCCTCGCGCAGGATCAGATACTCCTGGTCTTCCATCTTGATTTCAGCGCCGGAATATTTCCCGAAGAGGATCCGGTCGCCCGCTTTCACATCCAGAGCGATCACCTTTCCGTCTTCAGTCTTCTTGCCGGACCCGACGGCGACGACTTTGCCCTCTTGCGGTTTCTCCTTGGCTGTGTCGGGAATGATGATTCCGCCCTTCACGGCTTCCTTCTCTTCAACTCGCTTGATCAGGATTCGATCATGCAGAGGTCTGAAATTCATCATGATTCTCCTTCGAAAATAGCCGTAAGTTCTTGAAACTACGTTGAGCCGCCTAGTCGGCTATTTTCATTCTTCGTTGTGACCCGAAGGGTCATGGGCGACTCCTTTCGCGTTTAGTTAGGCATGGTATGTTGGTTGAGCCGCTGCGCTTCAAAGGTCTTGTCCCGTTCCACTGATCTTCCTCACGAACGAATGACGTCGATGAACTTGGACCACGCGGTGCTGGCGGCATCCGTCCAGGCGCACGATTAGAGGCTTGTTTGGTCCGAAGACCCTGCAGCGACGACTTCGCCGAATCTTAGTTCTCATATTTCACCTTGCGCGGAACCGTTGCGTAGCAGGCCTCCCGAAAGTACTTACCCGCTCTGCTCGTCGGGACGGCCCAGATACCCCCCATACAAACCGCGAATCCCAGCAGGATGCCGTAACCCACGGGCGAGGGCTCGGACACGCGCCAGCCGCCTTAAAGTGATTCGCTTCCCGGCGTTCGATTGGTAATGGAAGGGATGGAGAGGATCGGCTGCGTCCTCAGTGCTGCCATCGAGAGCAGAAACGCCAGCAGGCAAGCCACATCCAGCCAGAGAAATACATTGCGGGAAAGCGCGACGGGCACTATGGGGTTAAACAGTACGGCAATCGCAACGAACCCGGCTGCCCAAAGGTACTTCGGCCGGGCAACCGCCTGCGTGGCAACCATCAAGGCGCCCACACAGACCACGATGTCCAGCAGGATTTTCACGCCTGGGGAGGCCACCCAGAATGCCGTTAACAGCAACACCCCAGCACAAACGAACTTCATTATTTTCATAAACATGGGATTCGTAAACATCGTACACCTCATATCTTCCGGCATTTGATGGATCGTCCTTTGCCGGAGAAGGATGAGGGCGGACTTGCCGCCCCCGGCGAACACCAAGGCCTATGGCCTGGCCGCTGCGTGAGCAGCAATCTTGTGAAAGGTCGAGTTGGTGACCTCGTAGGTCTGAACTGCAGGAGTCCCTTCAATGACCTTCGCCAGGGCCTTCTGCACTTGGGGATAAGTGTCGCGGTTGTAAGCTTCCGCGGTCTCTTTGCGGTCCCACAGACTGATCCCCACCGCTTCCGTCCCAGCGGGAACGACGAGGGCAATTTCGTCCAGGAAACCTTTGTGCTTTCGAAGCAACGGAATGACTTCGTCGTTGATCGTCCGGGTAAACTCCGCAACGCTGCCGGCCTTCAGATGCATGGAGACAATTCGTGCAAACATAGCAACCTCCTCGGTTGTCGTCTAAGAGGTGCGATTGCAGGTAACCTGACTTAGTTCAGGTTGCCTGGAGACTGAGTGGGAGTGGCCGTCTCATTAACCAGCATGAGTGAATTCACTTTACCTGTCAAGCAAATTCGGGGATAATCTATTAATGATTAACCGTTATAGGTTAACCAGCGAAGGAATCCAATGGATATTTCCCTGGTGATTAAACACCGCTTGGAGGAATTGGGCCTTGAGCAGCGAGATCTGGCAAGCGCCGCGCAGGTTACGGAGTCCTACATCTCGCAATTGCTGACTCGAAAAAAAGCGCCCCCGGCGCCTGCTCGAACGGATATTTACGACAAGATGTCAAAGTTCTTGAAGCTTCCACACGGCGAACTGACGAAACTGGCGGAGTTACAGCGCCAGGAAGAGCTCAAAAGAAAATTGGCGGACCCACCCGCCCCATTGTTTAAAGGAGTTCGCGAGTTGGTGCTGCGCAAATGCAAGCCCGGAAGGCAGGAGCAAATGCGGGCGATTTTTGAGAGGCAGCCCTTCGGCGAAGTCGAACGCCTCGTTACCCAGAAACTCCTGGACGTGGTTAAGCGCGTTGCCAGGGAAGAACTGGAAAGTGAAAACTGGCTCCGTCTGGTGGCCAGACTGAGCAACCGAAGCTACGAAGGCATGCGGGTGTCCATCCTCGAGTTCCTGGACACGGACGTGTTCGATGTGTCGATAGAAAATTGCGTCTCTTTTTTGGATCCGCTGATCGAATCCTGGGACATTGACCTGGCGACTTTTAGCGTGGAAATTGTCTTAAACTGGAGAGTGGCTCCGGACCACACTAAAAGGTTTGAGTTTATAGAAAAGGAACCGGCTTTTGATGAAGAGCCGGGGCTCGAAGAATTCCTTCGCGATTCTTCCCTCAGCGGCGATGCAACCGAGGAAGAAATCGAGTTCCTAAAGAGGCTTCGATTCAGCGGGAAGCGGCCTACCGCCCTCTATTATTACCGGGAACTGCAAAATCTTAGAGATCCTCTCCATTTTCGCGCCCCAAAAGCGGAATAGTCAGCCAGACGGCTACCCGAGGCTTGCCTCCCGGGTTGTTTCCTGGAACAAGGCTATTCGTGACGTCACTTTCCTTGCAGTCGATGGGATTTTTGAAGGGAGGCGGCGCATCAGATTGCTGCCGTACGGATCAAGGGTGGTTCTGCGACGGTTTCTCCACCAACCCTGTAAGCGGGATCAGGAAAGCGTTTCCCCCTGAATAGTCCTTGATTGGAAACAGGGATGTAGGCCTCGGACAGCGCGAGCAGTCACGCGGATACATCCAATCGCCTGCGGTCTTCAGTTATTTTACTTCCTGCCGTGGAGGTCGAAAGTAAACCCAATGCCGAACGAAAACGTGTCCAGCCTGTAAACAACGCTCCGCGTGTAGCCGGCTTGCAGGAAAACGTTCGGAACCGGGCTGATGTCCAGCCAGGCGGAATATCCGTTGTCGCGCGTGAGGTCAGACCCGCCAATGGTTTCGCTCTGGGTCTCGAACCCTCTTCGACTGCTACCAGGCCCTATACCCTGTCCTGTACCTGGCCCGCTTCCCTGCCCTGTACTCAGCGCCATAGTTCGCACTGTGCCTTGTGTCACGGCGCCAGCCATGCCGCGGGGAACCAGCCGGCTGTAAACCGTCTGCCCGCCGGTCGGCAAAATATCGTAGAGTCCTGCACCGATTCTTGCAATTCGAAAAACTCTGTAGCTGGCGCCTCCGTCAAAGTGGCCCACAGTACCGAGCGTAGTGAAGGGGCGAACGAAGTAGGGAGTGTCCGAAACGGTGTTCGCGATTCCGAGATTGGCGAAGGGCCGCAGGTGGCCAAAATCGCGACCAAAGTAGTTGTTCCAGTCGACCGTCACCCGGCCAGTGGTAAGACCAAGGTCCTTGTTACCGGTGGGAGCAGTGCCCGTGAGCCGGGACTGATAGTTCACCGCAGGATTGTTCAGCGTGAGATAGAGATCGACAAAAACGTTGCCGATCCCGTTCCCTGATTGGGCGCCGTTCGCAACCGCAGTGTCCGACGCATTGACAAAATAAACAGGCAGTCCGGCATCGAGTGAAAAATACCGGTTGAAGTTGTAACCGATGGCCGAGTTGAGCCGGGTCACCTGCCCCAGCGAGCTGGAACTACCCTCAAAATACTCTCGGAGGAAGAAACCACTGCCGTTTCTACTTGACCCTGCCGGCGGCTGCGAATAAAGCGTTCCGCAAACCAGGAACATCAGCCCCGCCAACACACCTGCAGTTGCCACCTTGCGAATCACGTTCATATGGAATGGACCTCCCTGCCTTCAACAGTTCTCGATAAACCCGTTCGCTCGCTTCAATTCTCGGGCTTGCACTGAAGACCACCAGGCTTGGATGGTCTCCGTTACAAAAAAATTCGACGCGAGCCTATACGCACTTTTATTGAGCCGTAATGGTGCACTCCGGCAGGAATGACTATGAGTTCTCCATACAAAGACCAGCTTATCGTATTTTTCGAGAATCGGTCTGTGATTAGGATCACGCTTTCAAGAGATCGGCCTGCGGCGTCAGGAAATCGCGACCGTCAAGAACCGCCGCGTGGGCTTGCCCACGTTTAGGTGTACCCGCGAGGCCATAGGTGCTCGCCGGCAAGATTACGCTTCTTACCGCGCAATGGAGCAACATCCAACGAAGAGCAGTGGACCGCCGACGCGCCCGAGGCAGGACTGCTTGTCTGCCTGGGTCCAATTGCCTGCTCCCCGCCGACCTCTTATCGGGCGTTTCCTTCTTTCGATCATCCATCGTGCCTAGAGCCCTTACGACAATTCAAAAATTCAGTCGCAGTTCGAACATGAGGCGGCGGTTGTTCCCGTAAGCAGGATCGTACGCTCCGGAAGACGAGGCCAGCCAATTCGATTGATTGAAGAGAGGAGAGCTCAGATTGCCAATTGGAATGCCCGG
>JAKASH010000109.1 GCA_021828225.1 Acidobacteriota bacterium
GGATCGGTTTCATGCACCCATGCTAAATGATCCGAAGGAGAAATACAAGCATCACTTAACATAGTAATACTAGGTGCGCGGTTTTACAGGTGCGGAAGGCTTGCTCGACCTGCGGCTGCCTGAAGCGCTGCCCCACCACCCGGTCCGTGTGGTCACGCGCAAGAAACTGCCCGAGCGCCGCAAACCTCGTTAGAATACAGCAGCTTGCACGTAAAACGTCACTGCGACTTTAGGGTGAACATCCGTTGAAACTGGAGTTGTGGTCTTTTCAGGATCGCCTGGGCGGAGGACGGTGCTTGTGGCGTGCAGCCGGCGTCGGTCGAGTGAAGTTTGAAATCAGCGAAATCACCCTTCTCGTCAAACGAGCCCAAGCCGATCTGGCCGCATGTGAAATGACGGTCGACAACGGAGAACAGCGGCTTCTTCTGAACGTCCGAGTAGACTTGGATCAGTCCTGTACTTGCATTTCGCACCACGCGAATGGTGTGCCAATGAGTGTTCGGAAGGGCCGGCTGAGCGTCGAGACCGGCAATGCGCCTTCGCGGCCCTCCGTCGACGAGGAAGATGCCGTTATGGACCGGCTGGATCTTACCCGTGTCGCGCGAGACGTGGGCGTAATAGAAGTGCAGGGTATCAACGTAGTTGAAGACAATGATCATGGAGCTGCCCGCACGCCGGACCTTGACGCTGAGGTTAAAGCTGCCGACATTGACGTTCCTGAGCCGCGCAAACTGCAGCGGACGGCGAGGCACTCCGGGCTTGCCCGCGCGCAGCATGTGCAGATAATAGTGGCCATAATCGATCTCGCTGTCCCAGTCGTCGGGGTGGGGAAATTCCCACTCGCTGAGTTCCTGGGGACTGAAATTGCAATGGAAGCTCAGCTTGTGCAAGGCGGCAAGCGCGCCGTTGGAATATCCGAGACCTGAGGCAACAAGAGCCGCGCCCAGGAATACCGCCACCACAACCGGCGACCACCGTCGAGGTCCTTTCGCTTTCGAGTTCTTCTCACCTGGCTCCATTTGTTTATGCCTCCGTCACCTCAGATTCCCAGTTCCGGCGGTTCTCCTTCCACTGCCCGCCGTTCGTGAGCCATATTTTCCGCAACCTCCGCAAAGGTGCGCTTCTCCCGACTGGTTACCACACTTACCGCGACCAGTGCAAGCGTGCCCGCCACGGCGGCGGGAATGGTCGGATTGGTGCCTACCCCCGTATGCCCGGTGCCAAACATCAAAGCCAGCGACACCGCCGGGGTTACTGCAAGGGCTGCCAGCGCGCCTTGCCAGGTGGCCCGCTTCCAGAAGTGGCCTATCAGGATGATGATGGCCAGTCCGCTCATGGTCACGGGCAGGAATTCAGCGACAAAGCCGACGATGTTTCCTGTGTACATAGCCGTGGTGGTCGCAATAATAAAAGCACATATCAGGGCCCGCCGTACAGTCACAAGCGGGCGCGCAGGATAGTGGCCGGTCACCAGGGGATAAATGTGCCGCACGTAAAAAGTACCAGCCGCGGCGACCGTGCCATTGGCCGAAGAGAAGATGGCTGAAGTCACCGACACCACCACCAAAGCCGCCGGCCACGGCGTCAAAACCTTCGTAATCAACCACGGCAGCGCCTGGTCGGCTGAAGACAGGTGCGGGTTCAGGCTGAAGGCGAACATGCCGATAATGCCCACGGTGATTGAGAACACGATGACTATGGTTCCAGCGGTAACCATGCTCCACTTCGCAGCCCCCTCTGCGCGAGAGGCATACATGCTGAGCCTTCGGCCCGGGTCGGCAACCACGGACAAGACCAGAGCCAGAACCAGGCTGATGATATTCCAACTACCGTACGAGTCAACACCTAAAAAAGAGAAGTAGCTGGCGGGGACAGCCCGGTGCAGGCCCGCCAAACCCCCGCTTTGAGCCAGTGCCAGATGGGTCAGTACAGTGAATCCACACAGCAGGATCACCGCCTGAAGAAAGTCGGTGTAGACGACGGTTTTCAAACCGCCGGGAATGGAAATAACGGCGGTAATCAGGCCGGCGATCACCACACAAAGCGCAGGAGGCAGCCTGGTTACCGCGCCGAGGACAGCTCCGCCTCCCATGATTTGCACCGTGAGCCAGCACAGTTGCGACAGAAACAGGCTGATGTTGGAAAATTCCACGACGATACGGTTTCTGCCATAGAAGCAGGCAATTTCTTCGCTAAGCGTCATGAACTTGTAGCGACGCATCATGGAGAACCACAAACCGGTCAGCAGGGTGCCCAGCCCCAGGCCGATCGGGTAAGCGCATCCCGCCCAGCCGTGCCGGTAGGCCAGGCCCGACGCCCCGATGACCACTCCTGTCCCGATGCAGGTGGCCGTAATGGTTCCGGTGAGAACCCAGACAGGAAGGCCGCGTCCTGCAACCAGATAGTCGGTCGCCCGCTTCACGCGGGCCATCCAGAAGAGCGACACACCCAGCATCAAGCAGGCGTAGAGGACTAACCCCGTAGCAATCGCTGTGTACATGCTTGACTTCAAACGAAATGGATGTGCAGGACGCGCGCCAGACGGCGCAGGAGCTTGGCGTGATGTCCGGGAAACATCGCCATATGATGAGGCATGCCCTGGAGGCACAGCTCTTCAAACCATTCCCGCGGGTCCTGCTGTGCGAGGCGCACCAACCCATTGGTGCCCATCAGGTGGCGCCTGGGCCGGATGGTCTGGCCTTCGCGAGCGGTCAGATAGTAGCTTCCGTCGAGGCGCCAGAAGCGTAAGAGGGTGGCCGGCATATTCTCCCGGATCGTCGCTTCCACGACAGTCGGCTTTTTGATGTTGAAGTGGCGGGCAATGCGAGGTCCTCCCTGCTCGCCAGGCGGCGGAGAAAGCGACATCGGCGCGGCGCCGATGTGCCAGATGGTGATCGTCTCCGCATCGTGCTCCAGCCAGTCTGAAAGGTAGCACCGTCCCAGCCCAAGGCTTTCGCCGATCCAGGCCGAAAGCGCGCCGTCGGCATCGCCTTCGCAGACCACGGCCCGGCCTTCATCTGCCAGGCGGGAAATGCCCAGGTAGGGCCACTGGCCGAAAACATTCGGCATCTCCGGCCAGCAGCGGACAGCCAGGGCATTCAGATTCTCATTGTCCAGGAAGGACTGCATCGCCAAATAGAGGCGCGAAGCCATGGGCAGGTCGTCATCTGTGGTGTCTTTATGCGGTATGCCGAGAGCTTTGACTTTGGCGACGTCGCCAGCCACAGCTTCTTCGCTGAAGCCGCGGACCACGTTGTCAAACTCAATGAGGCTAAACGTCTGGAGCTGGACACCCAGACCATGGTGAATCGAGAACGGGTCAGCGTTCATGGCAAAATAGCCGGGAGCCTGCCCGCCAACAAGGCCCAGACGCAGTGAGCGCAATCCGCGAACAGTGGCGGCCAACCGCACTGCCTCGCGCAGTTGCGTCTGTGTTTCCGCCGCATCGGGATCGCTATAAGCGAGCTCGAAGGAATGGCCCATCTGCCGCAAGGTTGAGGCCCAGGCATGCACGCCCACCAGCGAACAGGAGCTGATCATGTCTCCATCCGGCTTCTCCGGCGTCGCCCAAAGCACCAGGGGATCCGGCCAAAGCTGTGCCATCGTGGGGGCCAGGCGGCCGTCGCCCATGGTTGTCTGCAGCAAGACGATGGCGTCGACTCCTTTTTCTTCGCAAGCGGTCATCACCCGGCGCAAGGAAGCGTCGTCGATCGCCTTTTCGGGAGGCTCAAACACGTTAAACCCCGTCTGCCGAAGCGCCCGACGCGCACGATCTTCCATCTGCCGGCCCCACTCCACGTCAAAGCCGGGACGCCGGCGCCCGAGGAAAATAGCGCCGAGCGTCATCTGCCTGTTTTTCGGTGCAGCGCCTGCGAAAACGCCTGTTGTTTTGAGTTTATTTTCTGACACGCTCATATTAAATACCCCAGTGCCTGAAATGCCAAGCTCGGTAAGAAATCCTTGATTCGGCGTTCGTATTGCTGTCGATGGGCGCGCAAACCGTGGCAAGGGGATGCTTTGCCCTTAACGGTAACAACGAGTGCGCAATCTTTCCGGTCAGCGCCACTTTGCGAAGAGATCCATTTGCTTCCCGCGTTCTGCTGCGAGGCGATCCAATGACTTCTCCGTCGTCAGGTGGTCGTGAATGATGCCGCAGACCGCCGCGGCAAGCGCCCGGGGGTCTTCCTTAGATGCGAACGAGACGTTGCGGCCGACCATCACGCCGCGAACGTTGGCCCCGGCTTTCATTCCGGCTGAGAAGTCCTTGAGAATCGATGTCGGGTCTTCCCGCGCAGGACCTCCCAACATCAGGATGGGCAGGGTTGTGGCGCGGGCCACGCGGTCGTAGCCCTCCGTATAAGAAAGCTTGAGGAAAGTTCGCGCGGAAGATTCGCCCAGCGCCGCCGCCGCACCGGCGTCGCGGATCAGAGTCTCGACGGTCTTGATCGTTTCGTAACCGCCATCTTTGTTCCTTTGGACACTCATGGGTTCCAGGAACGAGTACAGATCTTCGCGGTAGAGTTCGGTCACGGCCTGGGCGCAGTCGCTGATGGCCTTGATGGTCCGGTCGTCGGCCGGGTCCAGGCGGTACATCATTTTTCCGCCATCAAAGTTCATGTTCTTCAGCTGCTTCGCGGTGAAGGAAGTGAAACGGTCGTCAATCTCGCCGGCGACACCCGCATGCCCGCCGCGATTCATACACCCGATCAGCACCTTGTCGTCGATGAAAGAGGCGTCGCCGGACTCGCGAACCAGCGCGTTCACAATCAACAGATCCTCCATGAAGTCCGTGGTGCCCATGATCCCGTCGCATCCGGGCGTTGTCAGCACTCGCAAGGCCCGGGCGAGGTAACTGTGGCGGTCACCCATCCCCAGCGGATCAGCGCCAAGGCCGGTGACCCGGCGCCCCGGGTGGTCTGTGGCCAGGATTACCAGCTTTCCATCGATGGTCAGCCAAGGTCGCTTGCGGCGCTTGCGGGCTTCCGCAAGAATGATCTCCGGCCTGTCAACTCGAGCATCCGTGATGGCTTCGAAAAGCTTTTTAGGAAGGAACTCTTCCGGCGAAAAATGATATTCGCCAATTTGATAAGCAGAAGTTGCCATGTCATTATCCTCAGGTTGTAAGATTCGCGCA
This sequence comes from Acidobacteriota bacterium, assembly GCA_021828225.1. The sequence goes on from JAKASH010000109.1 coordinate 5,135, forward strand.
GCCAGATTGCACGGCATCGAGGCGGGCGTACTGCGCCAAAGGGCCGCCGATCAGCGGCTCGGCGTACGCGCGGTATTCCGCCTTAATGTCGTTCTGGCTGTCTGTAACGTAATTCAACGGCAGCAAACGAGTCTGATTGGCGACCGTCTCCAGGGGAACGGCGCTATAAATAACTCCATACGAGGCGCCGGGTTGTCGCTCAATGGAGACCATGAAGCCGGAATAGCCTTTCACGGCCAGGGAGCAGGCGAAAGCCCCGACTTCTTCGGCCTCACGGCGGTCAGTGGGTGAAACCATCGCGGCCGACGATCGGCCGAGCAGCCCCGGCTTCTCGCTGCGGGCGCGCAGGCCCAGTTCCGAGGTGACCATACTTGCGAGCGTGGCCGCCACGTCGCCCGGCAACCGGTGCCCGAAATCGTCGGCGGTCTTTTCATTGCGCCGGCCACCCCAGCTTTCGCCCGCTTCGTCTTTGACTCCCTCGGAAACCGCCACCACAACCCAACCGAGCCGGTCATAAACACTTTGCACGTCATTCAGAAACTTGTCGCGCGCCAGAGGCAGTTCGGGGACGTAAATCAGGTGAGGAGCTTCGTCAGGATTCCTTCTCGCCAGCAGGGTTGCAGCCACGAGCCAGCCGGCGTCGCGCCCCATCACCTCGAGGATCGATACCGGCGTGGGCAGGCTGCGAATGTCCATTCCCAAATCCGCGGCGGATTGTGCGATAAACCGTGCGGCGGATCCAAAGCCGGGACAGTGGTCCGTGCGGGGAAGGTCATTGTCGACGGTTTTCGGAACGCCGCAGCAGACCAGTTCGTAGTGCATGTCGGTGGCCGCCTGGTTCATCTTCAAGGCCGTGTCCATCGAGTCGTTGCCGCCAATATAAAAAAAGTAGCGAACGTCCTTTTCTTTCAAGGCGCAGACAGCCTTTGTAGCTTCTTCGGCACTGAGCATCTTGCGGCAAGACCCCAGGGCGGAGCCCGGTGAATCGGCGATCTGTCTCCATAATTGGCTGCTGACGTTCGTCAAATTGATCAAGCGGTCCTGAAGTACGCCCGTGATCCCATTTCGCGCGCCCCAGATGTTGCAACTGCCTCCCAGTTTGCTGGTCGCCTCGCGCGCCACGCCATACAGGGTTGCATTGATCACCGGCGTTGGGCCGCCACCCTGCGCAATGACGACTTTTCCCGTTTGCGACATGAGAACTCCCTTTCGGACCGCTAAATGAAGTCTGTTCGGCGATTGAGGCATCGTGTTACCTTGCCTTCGCCGGTCGTTTGTTTCAGCGGCAATGACCCCGAAGAGGTAACAGCGCCAGTTGGTCCCATTTGAAATCTCGATCGTCGAGTGGAACCTCGTCCGGTATTGTATCAGATATCAGCGCTGCCGCGGCTGCGCAGGCGTTCCCGATGGCATCGCCGCCAGAAACTCTGGTCGATGCGCGGCTGGTCTTCGATTGCTATGCCTTGAGCACGACCACGCCGTGTCTCGGCACGCTGGTCGTGTAGCTTCCCTCAAGAGTCCCCAGGTCCTTGTGAGCCCAGAGATCACGCAGCTTCGCAGGGCCCGAGATGCCGATGTCTTTGAACCTTAATGTCATGGTCATCTCATGCTCTTCGCGATTGAACATTCCCACAGCCTTACCGCCGTCCGCCAGAGGTTTTATCCAGATTTCCATCGGGCCTTCCTGCCATGCCCTGTGTCCCTGGATTCCGGCCCGATCCTGATTGACCGCAATCACTTCGCGATTGGTCAGGATCGCCAGCGCTTCCGGTGCCATCCTCGTCAGATCGTTGCCGGCAAACAGGGGAGCGGCGAGCAGGCACCACAGGCTCATCTGGGTGCGGTATTCTTCGTTCGACATCCCGCCGTTGCCGACCTCGAGCATATCCGGATCGTTCCAGTGGCCGGGGCCGGCGTATTTTTCAAGCCCGTTCTGCTCGAAGCCAATATACGCCATGTGATAGTAGTTATCCGAAATGTCGCCGGTGGTCCGCCACATGTTGCCTCCCGCCGACGCTCCCCACTTCCAGACGTCCTGCATGCCGTATTGGCAGAGGCTGTAAACAATGGGACGCCCTGTGCGCAGCAGCGCCTGATGGAATTTTTCATACGCCGTCCGCATCTGGTCCGGCTTATAGACCAGGCTGCCGCTGCACCAGTCGTACTTGACGAAATCAATGCCCCAGTGCGCAAAGGTCTCCGCATCCTGCTGCTCGTGCCCGTAACTGGCTTCGCGTCCGGAACAGGTGACCGGCCCGGGACTCGTATGAATCCCAACCTTCAGGCCCAGGCTGTGAATGTCATCGCACAAGGCCTTCATGTCCGGAAATTTCAGGATGTTCGGGTGAAACACGCCCTGGGCATCGTGGAAACCTTCCCACCCGCCATCGATCACCACGTACTCGTATCCCGCCGCCTTCATGCCGCTCGCCGCCATCGCCTGGGCCTGCGCCCGGATGATGGCGTCGTCGATCCTCAGATGAAAATGATTCCAAGTGTTCCATCCCATCGGTGGGGTCGGAGCCAGGTCCGCCACGCGATTCACTCCCTCCTGAAGTGGGTCGCCCGCGGGCATTGATTTTGTACGCGCGAGGGATGCCACGGTTTGCGGCAGAGCCACCAACGCCATCCCTCCTCCGAGAAAGTCCCGTCGTCTCATGGTCATGGTCCTCCAGTTTCTTGTTTCCGCCTCATTTCCCGGCAAAGCGAGAGCCTCAGGGCTGCCTGCGGGGGGCCTGGTGGCCCACCGTAACAACTTTGCGGACGTGATACAAGAGGTTTGTCGGAGTTTCTTCGATTCCAATCGCCCGCTTCCTTTGCTGTCACGCTGCTGCTTCCCAGGCTGCTCCGCCAGAAAATGATATATCACATATCACTTTCCATAAGGAGAAAGGACCGAGGATGATAGATTTTCTTGTTCACAACAGCCGGGACAATGTAGGGGTAGCGGTCAGGGATGTGCAGTCCGGAGA
>JAKASH010000110.1 GCA_021828225.1 Acidobacteriota bacterium
ATTGGCGGAACAGCAAGAATTGTGCAAAACATATGCGGTCGATCCAAGGCGCCAGGTCCCGTCGGGCTTGGGCCAAGGCTGCCGGTGTCCGCTGGACCAGTTCGGGAGGCCACTCCAGGTAATAGGCACTGTTATACCGGACTTTCAGCGCGCGGAACAGGGCGTAGTCTTCCAGCCAATGCGCTTGGCTTTTCCGAAACTCATCAAAGGCGTTCCGCAAGTCCGGGCGCGGGCTGGCATTGAAGTAGGTCCAAAGCCTGTCGAGCAACCTATGTTTGAACGGGACGACGGTATCGTAATCAATGGCAGTGTCCAAGAACGACTGCCCCTCATAGTCACTCTCCCACAACAGTCCGTCTTCGATCAGGCAGTCCGGGCTGATCAGTAGTCCGTTGCCGGCAAAAGATGACAGAGGTTGATAAGGTGAGTCGCCGTAGCCCGTGGGACCCAGCGGCAGTGCCTGCCACCAGCTCTGGCCCGCCTCGTGGAGGCGGTCAATCCATCCGAACGCGGCTGGCCCCAAGTCGCCAATGCCGTAAGGCGAGGGCAGGGAAGTGACGTGCAACAGCAAACCAGAGGCACGGTATCCCGGCGGAAACGGAGGAAGATTACTCGCGTTAGCCATAACCTTCAGAACGCCAATCGCGGCATCGACCGTCTTTCTATGGGACGGGACATGGCTCCGCCTTCCAGATATCGGCTGCATACTCCGCAATAGTTCGATCGCTCGAAAACTTGCCCGAGCTCGCCACATTCAGGATTGCCTTCCGAGCCCAACCGTCCGGGTCCGCATACAGTTTCGCGAGCCGCTGGTCCGCGTCGAGATAGGCCTTAAGATCCGCCAAATGCATGTAGTAGTCGCCATGCCCCAGCAGCGAATCATGCAGTGGAGTGAAGGAGCCCGGTTCATTCCGGCTGAAATGGTCGGAGAAGATCAGATCCAGGGCCGCGCGTGTTTCAGGCTCGTTATCATAGTGCCACTGCGGGTTGTACCAACCGCGGCTGCCAGCCACTTGTTCCGCCGTAAGGCCGAAAAGGAAGAAGTTTCCCTCCCCTGCTTCCTCCGCCATCTCGATGGTGGCGCCATCGCGGGTGCCAATGGTCAGAGCGCCGTTCATCATAAACTTCATATTGCTCGTCCCGCTGGCTTCATAGCCTGCCGTCGAGATCTGGTTCGAAACCTCGGTGGCCGGGATAAGCCGCTCGGCTACTGAAACGCAGTAGTCCGGCAGAAACAGAACCTTGAGCCGGCCACGCACCGCGGGGTCGCCGTCGATGGTCCCAGCCAGGTTATTGATGAATTTGATGATCAGCTTTGCCAGGTGGTAAGCGGGCGCCGCCTTGCCGGCGAAAAAGAATGTCCGTGGTAACATTTCGAGGTCCGGATTTTCTCGCAGGCGGTTATAGAACACTACGATCCGCAGCGCATTGAGCAGTTGTCGCTTGTACTCGTGGATGCGCTTGACCTGGGAATCGAAGACGGTGTCGGGATCGACGACCTGGCCGGATGTCAATTTGAGCCAGTTGGCGAACTGCACTTTCGCCTCGCGTTTGGCCTTGCGGAAAGCGTCACGGAACCCCGTGTCATCGGCCAGCGGCTTGAGCCTGCTCAGTTGGCTGAGGTCGGTGATCCAGGCATCACCAATGGCATCGGTGATCGTGCCTGCGAGCGCTGGGTTGGCGAGCAGCAGCCAACGCCGCGGCGTTACGCCATTAGTTTTATTGTTGAAACGCTCGGGGAACATCTCCGACAGGTCCTTGACCGTCATCGTGCGCAGCAGTTCGGAGTGAATGGCCGCGACCCCGTTGGTGCTGTGGGATCCGACGATCGCCAGGTTGGCCATGCGGATCTTTCGTTGATGACCTTCCTCGACAAGGCTCACGCGCGCGACACGCCCCTCATCACTAGGGTAGCGGGTTCGAACAGTGTCGAGCAGACGCTGATTAATCTCAAGGATAATCTCCAGGTGGCGCGGTAGCATAACCTCAAACCAATTGAGAGGCCACTTTTCGAGAGCTTCGGGCAGCAGCGTATGGTTCGTATAAGCTAGAGTTCTTTGTGTAATGTCCCAGGCCTGGTCCCACCCAAGGTTCGCTTCATCAAGCAGAATTCGCATCAACTCGGGAACCGCCATCGCGGGGTGCGTATCGTTGAGCTGGAGGGCGACTTTTTCAGGAAATGCGCTCCAGTCGCTGTTGCTGTGGCGGAAGCGGCGTACGATATCGGCGAGCGAGCAGGCTACCAGGAAATACTCCTGTATGAAGCGCAACCCCTGCCCCATGCTTGTGGTGTCGTCGGGATACAAGACTCGCGTAAGGGATTCAGCCGCCAGCGTGCCGGCCAGAGCAGCAACGAAATCACCACCACTGAATTGCTGAAAGTCAAAATAATTGGGTGCAGCGGCGGCCCACAGGCGAAGCGTATTGATGGTTTTGCCTCCGTAGCCCACCACGGGTCGATCGAAGGGGATCCCGATCACGCTGGAGGGCCGGCCAAGAACTGGGCGCAGACCTCCCTCGCGCAACTCGAACGAACAGTTCAGCTTGACCTCAACCGCCTCGTAAAGCCGCTCGACCTCCCAGGGGTCCGGGTGCCGCAGCCAGTTGTCAGGCTGCTCGTTCTGCCAGCCGTCCCGCATGGATTGCTTGAAGATGCCATATTCGTACCGCAGGCCGTAGCCCATGGCCGGGAGTTGCATTGTCGCCATCGAGTCGAGGAAGCAGGCCGCCAACCGTCCCAGCCCTCCATTCCCCAGGCCCGCGTCAGGTTCCTGCTCGATCAGCGAGAGCACGTCAATCGCCTTTTGCCTCACCGCCTGCTCGGCAAAAGGTTCCAGCAAAAGGCTGGCGACATTGTTGGCCAGCGAGCGGCCAATAAGAAACTCCATCGAAAGGTAGTAGACCCGCTTAGGATTCACGCGTTCGTACGTGTTCTGCGTGAGTATCCATCGCTGGGAAAGGACGTCTCTGACTGAGCGGGCCATGGCCTCAAACTGCTCGCGCGGGCCGGCCGCTGCCACATCGACGACATCATCGAAGATGAGATGGCGTTCATACAACGCGTTATCTGTCCCCGAGAACTCAATAGGGCCGCAGCCGTACTGCTTGAGGACCTTCGAAATCGCCTCAGATTCGGTTGACGTCTGGGAAACTTTCATTCCGGTTGAACTCATTTTAGTACCCTCTCTAAAGTCGGCTTAAGCTCTTAAAAAATGCTTCCGAGTTCCTATCGACAGGGCCGGTGCTGACTCTTTGCCAAGTGCGGCCTGTCCCCTGGCGGTGAGCCAGGTGAGCTACTGGAAGGCTCTCGCTCACTACTTGGTTTCTCATGCGATAGCCACACTTACTTGCGACCGCCGGGCTCATAACGCCCCGGCGGCCGACATGCCAATGCGCGATTAATGGGGCCAAGCCCACTGATCAACCTCGGGCTTATCAACGCCGTGTTCGTAGGCGTAGTTCTGGCACTCGATCTGCATGTTGCGAAACTTCTCCTTGACATGAGCACCCGCCACGTGCAAAGCGGGTACGCGGTCTATGACATCGATGGCCAGGCTGAAGCGATCGATCTGATTCAGGATGGCCAGATCGAGTGGCGTATTGATATTGCCCTTTTCCTTGTAGCCGCGCACGTGCAGGTTCTTGTGGTTGGTCCGCCGGTAAGTCAGGCGGTGGATCAACCAGGGGTAGCCATGGAAGTTGAAGATGATGGGCTTGTCTACAGTGAACAGGCTGTCGAAGTCCCTGTCGGAGAGGCCATGGGGGTGTTCGGTGGAAGGCGTAAGCTTAAAGAGATCGACCACGTTCACAAAGCGGATCTTGAGATTGGGGAAGTGCTCGCGCAGCAGCACCACCGCTGCCAACGCCTCCTTTGTTGGGATGTCGCCAGCGCAGGCCATCACCACATCCGGTTCTGAACCTTCGTCGTTGCTCGCTTTCGGCCAGATGCTGATGCCCTTGGTGCAATGCACAATGGCTTGTTCCATGGTCATGTACTGCATATGCTTTTGCTTGTCGGCGACGATCACATTGATATAGCCCGTGCTTTTCAGACAGTGATTGGCCACACTGAGCAGACTGTTCGCGTCGGGCGGCAGGTAAATGCGGCAAACGTTCGGGCTCTTGTTGACCACCACGTCGAGGAAGCCGGGATCCTGATGGGTAAACCCGTTGTGATCCTGCCGCCATACGGTCGACGTAATGAGCAGGTTGATCGAGGGAACGGGCGCGCGCCAAGGCAGTTCCTTGCACAGGGCCAGCCACTTGGCATGCATATTGAACATGGAGTCAATGACGTGGACGAAGGCTTCGTAGGTGGAAAAGAATCCATGCCTGCCCGTGAGAGCATAGCCCTCATTCCAACCTTCCAGGGTGTGCTCGGAGAGCATCTCAAGGACGCGGCCATCGGTGGCCAGTTCGCCGCCGTCGGCGTCCTCGGGCAGGTAATCGGCCAGCCAAAGCTTTTTACTCACCTCGTAGATCGCATCAAGCCTGTTCGATGTGTTTTCGTCGGGGCAGAACACGCGAAAATTCCCGGGGTTCAGGCGCATGACGTCGCGCAAAAATCGGCCAAGGGGGCGGGTGTTCTCAGCAGTGGTTTGCGCGGCTTTTTCCACCTCGATGGCGTAATCGCGAAAGTCCGGCAAGCGCAAGGCCTTCCGCAGCAAACCACCATTGGCGTGAGGATTGGCGCTCATCCGCCGCGTGCCCGTCGGGGCGATTTCCTTGAGCTCCGGGATCAGCCGTCCGTTTTCGTCGAATAACTCTTCAGGCTTGTAACTCCGCAACCAGTCTTCCAATTGCTTCATGTGGGCCGGATTGCCGTGCATGCCGGAGAGCGGCACCTGATGGGCGCGCCAGAAACCTTCCACTTTGTGGCCATCGACTTCCTTGGGGCCGGTCCATCCCTTCGGGCTGCGCAACACGATCATGGGCCAGCGCGCGCGGGTGGCTTTCCCACTGGAGCGCGCTTCCTGCTGAATGCGGCGAATCTCGAGCACGCAGTCCTCCAGCGTCGCGGCCATCGCCTGGTGCATAAACTCGACATCCGACCCTTCGACAAAATAGGGTGTCCAGCCGTAACCCTTGAACAGGCTCTCCAATTCCTCGTGGGAGATGCGCGAGAGGATGGTTGGGTTGTTGATTTTGTAGCCATTTAGATGGAGGATGGGCAGAACCGCGCCGTCGCGGATGGGGTTCAGAAACTTGTTGGAATGCCAGGAGGTGGCTAGCGGACCGGTCTCGGATTCGCCATCACCCACCATGACCGCTACCAGCAGGTCGGGATTGTCAAAGGCGGCTCCGAACGCGTGTGAGACGCTGTAACCCAGTTCGCCCCCTTCATGGATGGAGCCGGGGGTTTCCGGAGTGCAATGGCTGCCGATGCCGCCTGGAAACGAGAATTCCTTGAAGAACAATCGCATCCCCTCTTCATCTTCGCCCTTGTTCGGGTAAATCTCGGAATAGGTGCCCTCCAGGTAACCCGGAGCCAGGACGCCCGGCGCGCCATGGCCAGGGCCGGCCAGGAAGATAGCGTTGAGGTCGTATTTCTTGATCAGGCGATTGAGGTGAACATAGGTGAAACTCAACCCGGGACTCGAACCCCAATGGCCCAGCAGGCGATCCTTGATGTGCTCCTCCTTCAAAGGTTTGCGAAGCAGAGGATTGTCACGCAGATAAATCATTCCGGCGGCCAGGTAATTGCAAGCCCGCCAGTAGGCGTCTATCTTACGCAGCTCTTCGTCGGAAAGTGTCCATGGGGCACCTGCGCTAGGTCCGTGTACTGTCGTTTTTGTATCACTGATAACACTTGCCATGATTCCCCCTTCTGTTTCGTGGCCCCGAGATTTCAGGCGTTCTCACGGTGTCTGCGCTGGTGACAGGTGGGAAGTCTGCTTGTCAGTAGCCATTTCCTTCGGAGTGCTGCTTTTCGATGCGACGCAGCCCACCTTTATGCAACCAACCCCACTCGGGGTTGAGAATAGCCCCCGTGCCTCAAAGCCTCGATGGCCTGGCTTTTCGATCAGCCAAAAAAGGCAAGGAAGCAGCCGGCTTCCAGCCCGCGCGACCGTCACCTTCTTGCCATGGACTTATCACGCCGTCATTCAATCCAAATCCCACATCCATCGAATCCGGCACGAATCCCACGTCCGATATCTGAGCCTCATGCTGACATTAGGTGAGGCAGGCTGGTGCTTCAACTGTCATTATTGACAGTCCCTCTGCATTAGACGATTGGCTCTGCCAGCGCTCGCCAGCTCATTGAGATTGAGAAGGTGCGGGAACTTTGATTGTGAGTGCAGCCCTGGGCGTTAAGCCCTTATTTCAGATCGGCGTCCCATGGGGTATTCGAGAAGCCGGATCCCTGCGGAAATGGCTGAGACATTGCCTTGTCATCTTCTGAACCCGTCACTGTAAGAATTGCCAGTAGCAACATCTTCGCGACTTGGCTAGCGTTGAATTGTGTTAGGTCCTCCACGGTTTTGCGTTAGACCCAAGCACGATGGCAATTGGTGGCAAAGACCGTCAGACGGAGAGCAACAATCGAATTTCGAAAAAGGAGAAAACGCCGATGAAAAGGCTCTCTCTTTTTGTCCTGGCATTGCTTGCTATCTCGGTTAGCAGTGCCATAGCACAGGATGTGCGCTACAACTTCGACAAGACTGTCGACTTCTCGAAGTTTAAAACCTATCGGTGGGTCGACATTAAGGGCGCCGACCGCACGAATAGCATGGTAGAGGGGCAGATCAAAGCCGCGATTGACGCAGAATTGGCCGGCAAAGGGCTCACCAAAGTCGATTCCGAAGATGCCGATCTGTACGTTGGTTATCAGACGGCTGTTGGAACAGAGAAACAATTCAACAGTTACTCAACGGGCTGGGGCGCCGGCCCGGGTTGGGGCGGCGGTTGGCGTGGTGGCATGGGCACCACATCAACTTACGGCTCAACCACCACAATATACGTTGGCCAATTGGGCTTGGACATGTATAAGGCCCAGACGAAAAGCCTGGTTTGGCGTGGCGTTGTAAGCAAGACCCTTGACCCGAAAGCAAAGCCCGAAAAGCAGCAGAAGAATCTCAAGAAGGCGGTAGCGAAACTTTTGAAGAACTATCCGCCAAAGCAGAAGTAAGACCTTGACAGCTTGTTGAGAAATGGCCGAAACGTGCCATTCCGAGTAATGCAAGGAGAGGTGTTTGCTTCCTGTGATCAACCGCTTACGACATTCTTTGTCGCTAGCTTCACCGAAGAACGACGAGGCACCGGGGTTTTTCACCGAGCCTCTGGAGGGTTGGTCAGGGTCAAGTTTGTATGGGCGATAGGCTCTCTCAATTCGATGATTCCGTCTGTCGTTTCTGCCAATGTAATCAGGCGTGGTTTGTCCAGAGCCTGAATTACGACAGGCCGCCCGTGATGGACCAGTGTTTGGGTGACTGGTATCTGCTGAAGTTCCTCATCATTGGCTGCCTCGGCCACCAAGGCCGATTGCGGGTACATAGTTTCAATCACCTGCCGACCCCGGTCGCCGGTGGAATGAAGCACATTGTTGACTTGCAACAAGCTTAGTCGCTGCATGAGTCGCATGAAGACAATGACACTCGCTACGAGCAGCACAATTACCATCCATGTAGTTATGAACGGGACATGCGCAGTCCTGGTACGCTGTAACCAAGCCAGTGTGGTGATCGCGTACAGAAATGTGGCGGTAAAGATACCCAATGCGTGCTGAAGGACAGGATCCTGAGAAATCCACAGGACCAGACGTGGGGAGTACGCGGAAGCGCTGAACTGGGTCATCACAAACGCAAGGGAGAACACGATCCCGGTAAGTGCAATCATCCCTGAAGCCACCGATGAAAGTATTGCCCTCGCGGAGTCTACATTGACAGTGGATGCCAGTCCTCCCAAATAGGCAGTCTCCAACCTTGGCAGGGTTATTCCCAGCGCTAGAGCGCCCGCGGCATAAATCAGCGGGATACTCCAGAATGGCACAGCCCGTAATCGGGTTCGGCGAAGCATATCACCCCTCCCTTATCTTGCACCGCGCCTCTCAATTGGCTGAGAGATGGCAACCAACCTTTGATC
>JAKASH010000111.1 GCA_021828225.1 Acidobacteriota bacterium
GTATGTCATCGGGCAGGACAAGGCCAAGAAGAAACTGGCCGTGGCCGTTTACAACCACTACAAGCGCATCATGCTGACCAAGGTGCGCAGCGATGTGGAACTGACGAAATCGAACATCCTGCTGATCGGGCCGACGGGGACCGGCAAGACGCTGCTGGCCCAGACCCTGGCGCGGCTTCTGGAAGTGCCATTCGCGATTGTCGACGCCACCACGCTGACCGAAGCGGGTTATGTGGGCGAAGACGTTGAAAACATCATCCTGAAACTGCTTCAGAACGCCCAGGGCGATGTTCAGCGGGCCCAGCAGGGCATCATTTACATTGACGAAATCGACAAGGTTTCCCGCAAGGACGAGAACCCTTCGATTACCCGCGACGTTTCGGGCGAAGGCGTGCAGCAGGCCCTTCTGAAGATTCTGGAAGGGACGGTGGCTAATGTGCCGCCGCAGGGCGGCCGCAAGCATCCGCACCAGGAATTCACCGCGGTGGATACGACGAACATCCTCTTCATCTGCGGCGGAGCATTTGTCGGGCTGGAGAAAATCATCGAGCGCCGGACGGGGAAACGATCCATGGGATTTCACAGCCCCGAAGCGGTGCCGGAAACGTTCGGCGGGCGGCGCGACATCGAGTTGCTGGAGCAGGCGCAGCCGATGGACTTGATTCATTACGGCCTGATTCCGGAATTCGTGGGACGCCTTCCGGTGGTCAGCGTGCTGAGCGACCTGGACGAGAAAGCGCTGGTCGAAATCCTGACGGAGCCCAAGAATGCGCTCGTTCGGCAATACCAGCGGCTGTTCGAATATGAGAACGTGAAGCTGAAGTTTACCGAAGGGGCGTTGCAGGCGATTGCCGCCCAGGCCCTTCAACGCAAGCTGGGGGCACGGGGCCTTCGCATGATCCTTGAAGATCTGATGCTGGATTTGATGTATCATTTACCCAGCCAGCGTACCCTCCGCGAGTTTGTGGTGACGGAGGAAATGGTTCTCAAGCACGAAATTCTCTTTGATCCATCTCTTTTTGAGAAGGCGAGTTAATGGATTCAACTATGTTTTCAGGCCGAGAAAAAGGGGAAACACGCACTCTGCCCATGATGCCCATCCGGGATGTGGTCATCTTCCCTTACATGATGACCCCGTTCGTGGTGGGACGCGAAAGCTCCATTCGGGCGCTCGAGGAGGCCCTGGCCGGCGACAAGAAGATCTTTCTTGCCACCCAGCACGACGCCTCGGTCGACGACCCCAAACCGAATGACATTTACCAGGTGGGGACGATTGCGAACATCATTCAGAGCCTCAAGCTGCCGGACGGCAACATCAAGGTGCTGGTGGAAGGCAGCGAGCGCGGCAAGATTCTGAAGGTTTCGAGCGAGGAAGGCTACTTCCGCGCCAGCGTCAAGACAGCGACCTTCCGTATTGTGAGCACGCCCAGCCTCGAGCAGTTGGTCCAGCGCGTGATTTCGCTCTTCGAACAGTACGTCAAGCTTTCTCAGAGCCTGAACTATGAAACCATGATTGCCACCGCCAAAGTGGAGGAGATCAGCAAGTTTACCGACACGGTGGCAGCGAATCTGAACATCAGCATTGAAGAAAAACAGGAACTGCTGGAACTTTTCGACCCCGTTGATCGTCTAACGCGACTGGCGGATATCCTGGATATCGAGATTGAGAAGCTGAACGTCGATCGCTCCATCCAGGGACGCGTGAAACGCCAAATGGAGCGCGCCCAGCGTGAGTATTATCTGAACGAGAAGATCAAGGCGATCCAGAAGGAACTGGGCCGGAACGAGAAGAGCGAACTCGATGAGCTGAAGAAGAAGATCGAGACGGCGGGCATGACGAAAGACGCCCACGAAAAGGCCACGGCGGAGATCAAACGCCTGGAACTCATGCCCCCGATGTCCGCCGAGTCGACCGTGTCGCGGAATTATCTCGACTGGCTGCTGGCCGTGCCCTGGAAAAAGAAATCGAAAGAGATCCGGAACATCCGGCGAGCGGAAAAGATCCTGAATGAAGACCACTACGGGCTGGAGAAGATCAAGGAGCGTATTCTGGAGTTCCTGGCGGTGCGGCAGTTGGTGAAGACTCCGCGCGGGTCCATCCTCTGCTTTGTGGGGCCGCCGGGAGTCGGGAAGACTTCATTGGGGCGCTCGATCGCGCGCGCGACGGGAAGAAAGTTTGTGCGCCTGTCACTCGGCGGAGTTCGCGACGAGGCTGAAATCCGCGGCCACCGCAGGACTTATATCGGCGCATTGCCCGGGCAGATCATCCAGATGATGAAGAAAGGCGGGACGGTCAACCCGGTGTTCCTGCTCGATGAAGTGGACAAGATGAGCATGGACTTTCGCGGCGATCCTTCCGCGGCGCTGCTGGAAGTGCTGGACCCCGAGCAGAACTACATGTTCGCGGACCATTACCTGGACGTTGAATACGACCTTTCCAAGGTCTTCTTCATCACCACGGCGAATGTGATCCACACGATCCCGCAGCCACTTCAGGATCGCATGGAGATCCTGCGGCTGTCCGGCTATACGGAACCCGAAAAGCTGGAAATCGCCAAACGCTTCCTGGTGCCCAAACAGTTGGAGGCCACCGGCCTGAAAGAGCATAACCTGAAGTTCGAAGACGACGCCATTATCGGCATTATCCGGAACTACACGCGCGAAGCCGGCGTCCGGAACCTGGAGCGGGAAATTGCGAACATCAGCCGCAAGGTTGCGCGGAAGGTTGTCCAGGAGGGCCACGATCTGAAGGTTGCCGTCAAGGGGGAAGACCTTCACGAATACCTGGGCGTCATCAAGTTTCGCGATACAAAGACCGAAGAGAAGAATGAGGTGGGTTTGGCCACCGGCCTGGCCTGGACCGAGGTGGGAGGCCAGATCCTGAATATTGAAGCCACGGTGATGCCGGGCAAGGGCAAGCTGACTCTGACCGGCAAACTGGGCGACGTGATGCAGGAATCCGCGCAGGCGGCGATGAGTTACGTGCGCTCGCGGGCTTCGCGGCTGGGCTTGCCGCCGGACTTTTATCGCCACGTGGACATTCATATTCACGTCCCGGAAGGGGCCATCCCGAAAGACGGCCCTTCAGCGGGCATCACGCTGGGCACGGCCGTGGTCAGCGCGCTGACCAAGATTCCCGTGGACCGGGACATTGCCATGACGGGTGAAATCACCTTAAGGGGCAAGGTGTTGCCCATCGGCGGGGTGAAGGAGAAGATCCTGGCGGCCCACCGGGCCGGCCACCGGACCGTCCTCCTGCCGCGCGACAACGAAAAGGATCTTTCGGAGATTCCGGAAAACATTCAGGAAGACCTGGCTATCCGGTTCGTTGAGACGATGGACGAGGTGCTCGATCTGGCGCTCGAGCGGAAGCTCGAAGGAATTGCAACTCTTGCCGCGGAGCCGGAAGAGGCTCCCAGGCTCGATACGCCGCTGGAGACTGACCGGGAGTCCCTGACGAACTAGTGATGTTTCAACCGAAGGCGCAGGGAAAGAAAAACAGTCATCTGAATCATGAGATGGCCGTGTGGCTTACCGGAATTCATACCGAATCATTGGAACGACCTCGGGCAGGGAAGGTGGCCCCGGTGGATTTGACAAACCGGGCGTGGCCCGGGAAATAGGCGTCCACCCAGGACGGGAATTGAGTTTTTCTCGCTGCGTCAGTAAGTAGTATCAATTGATCCAAGCCAACTCGGATTGATAAACCTGGAAACCACTGCCGAGGACTATACCATTCGGAATTCTGCTGACTTGCCTTTTTGAGCCGTCCAACTCACCTTTTGAGATCGTAAAGGGACAAGGGATCAGCAGGAATTACCCCGTTCTTAAAAAAGGGAATCCTCTATAGGGTTCGAAATTAAATTGAAGTCGAGAGAGTAACATGCCGTCTAAAAAACAGGAAGAAAAGCCAATCGTTGTGCAGGAAGAGAAAATCGAGGAACTGAAGGAAAGCGAAGTCCTCGATATTGCCAAGCTGAAAGAAATGAATATCGCTACGCTGACCCAGGTGGCCAAAGACCTGGGGGTGGCCGGCGCCACCGGCATGCGTAAGCAGGAACTGATCTTTAAGATCCTGCAGGCGCAGACCGAGAAGGCCGGGCTGATCTTTTCAGAAGGAGTGCTGGAATGCCTGCCGGACGGCTTCGGCTTTCTGCGGGCGCCTGACTACAACTACCTGCCGGGGCCGGATGACATCTATGTCTCGCCGTCGCAGATTCGCAAGTTTGACCTGCGAACCGGCGACACGGTTTCCGGGCAGATCCGTCCTCCGAAGGAAGGCGAGCGCTACTTCGCGCTGATTAAGGTGGAGGCCATCAACTTCGAGCCACCGGACGAGGCGCGGAATAAGATCTTTTTTGACAACCTGACCCCGCTCTATCCCCAGGAGCGGCTGCGCCTGGAGACCGCGAAGGACAACATATCGGCACGCGTGCTGGATCTGCTGACGCCCATCGGCAAGGGGCAGCGCGGGCTGATCGTTTCTCCACCACGGACCGGCAAGACCATGCTGCTGCAGACCATTGCCAACTCCGTGACTACCAACCATCCCGAGGTCACGCTGATCGTCCTGCTGATTGACGAGCGGCCGGAAGAAGTGACCGACATGCAGCGGACCGTGGAAGGCGAAGTGATCAGCTCCACGTTCGACGAGCCTGCTGCCCGCCACGTCCAGGTGGCCGAAATGGTCATCGAGAAGGCCAAACGGCTGGTGGAGCACAAGCGCGATGTGGTGATCCTGCTGGATTCCATCACGCGCCTGGCTCGCGCCTACAACACGGTCGTTCCGCCTTCGGGCAAGGTGCTTTCCGGCGGTGTCGATTCCAACGCGCTCCAGCGTCCAAAGCGGTTTTTCGGCTCGGCGCGAAATGTGGAGGAAGGCGGCAGCCTGACTATCATCGCGACGGCCCTGATCGATACGGGAAGCCGCATGGATGACGTGATCTTTGAGGAGTTCAAAGGCACCGGCAACATGGAAGTTCACCTCGACCGCAAGCTGGTCGACAAGCGAGTGTTCCCGGCTATCGAAATCAACAAGTCGGGCACGCGGAAGGAAGAGCTGCTGGTTCCGAAGGACGAACTCAACCGCATCTGGATTCTGCGCAAGGTGCTGAACCCGTTGTCGCCGGTCGAGTCGATGGAGCTGATCATCGACAAGCTCTCCAAGACCAAGAGCAACGGCGAGTTTCTTGCCTCGATGTCGAATGGCGGAGGCGGGAGGTAGAAGCCGCAAGGCTTCTTGTTCGGACAGGAGACCTACTGCAGGCCCAGCAATTTCTTCTTTCGGGCCAATTCCAGAATCTGCTCAACAACTTCTTCAGCCGTCAGGCGCGTGGAGTCGAGCGTACAGGCGTCCTTGGCGGGAACCAGCGGCGAGATTTTCCTCTCTGCGTCGAGCTGATCGCGGCTTGAAATCTCTGACATGGTATCGGTGAGCGTGGACGGGCGCCCTTGCTGGTGGTTCTGCTGCAGCCTGCGCCTGGCTCGCTCATTCGGCTCAGCTTTGAGGAAGATTTTCAGCGGCGCTTCGGGAAAAACCACTGTTCCGATGTCGCGGCCTTCCATCACCACACCCGGACTTTTCAGCAGCGATCTTTGCAGGGCGATCAGCTTCGCACGAACAGCCGGCAGGCGGGAAACGCGCGCCGCGGCCAGGGTGACTTCCGAAGTGCGAATCTTTGCCGTAACGTCTTTTCCGTCCAGGAGCACCTGCGGTTGCGGCTGGCTCGGAACAAAGCAGATTTCCGCCGAGGCGACAACCCGGGCGATTTCTTCTTCATCGTCGGCCGCGACGCCGGACTCCAGCACTTTGAGCGCGGCGGCCCGGTAAGTGGCGCCGCTGTCCACATAAGCCAGCCCCAGACGCTCGGCCAGCATCTGGGCCACAGTGCTTTTGCCTGAACCCGCGGGCCCGTCAATCGCAATTACAAGAGGTTCTGTCATTGTTCTTTCAACAAACTTTCAAATGCGCTTAAAGGCCTTCTGAATCTCTTTCATGTCGTAGCGTAAAACGATGGGCCGTCCGTGCGGGCAGGTCATCGGACATTCCGTTTTGCTCAATTCGAGAAGCAGCCAACTCATTTTTTCCTGGTCGAGCGGCATGTTGACTTTAATCGCCGCATGGCAGGCGACCGTGGCGGCGATGCTGCGCCGCAACTCGCCGAGTGAAAGCGCCCGCGCCTCGCGCGCGACGCCGTCCAGAATTTCGCGCACCAGCTTCTCCACGCCGTCGGCCTGGATATCGGCCGGCGCAGCCTTCACGGCCACGCTTCCCTGGCCGAACGGTTCCACTTCAAAGCCGTTGGCGGACATCTCTTCGGCAATCTGTTGATAGGTCACCCGTTGCTCGGGCTGCAGGTCCGCGACAATCGGGATCAGCAGCCGTTGCCCTTCGAGCTTGTTGTCCTGGCGCTGGCGCAGCCGCTGCTCAAACAGAACCCGTTCGTGCGCCACGTGCTGGTCGATGATCCAGAGCCCTTCCGAATTGGTGGCGACGATAAAGCTGGACTGAATCTGGCCGAGCGGCAGAAGGTCTGCCGGAAGCTCTCCGCTTCGGGGTTCCGAAGAAGCGGGGGCGACCTCAGCGTACGGAGCTGAGCAGGACACGGGCGTTGCCGGAGCGTAAAGGGAAAGCGCCGCCTCGGCCAGCGGAAGATATCCGGGCGAAGGGTTCGGCCGGGGAGCGGAGAGCTGGAAGTCTCTTGCCGGAGCCGGCCCGAAAGAATCCCGCGGCCTCGCCGGCGGCGTCCAACGTCTTGCACCCGGCGCGGCTGCCTGAGATTCGTTGCGAGTTTCGATCTGGTCCTGCCGGCCGTCAGTTTGTACCTGCCTGCGTATTGGAAACGCCGCCACGGGCCGGGTCGCCATCAGGGCTTGCAGCACGGAGTCGCGAATCAGGTCGTGCACAAAAGATGAGTTGCGGAAGCGAACCTCGGCCTTCGACGGGTGCACATTCACGTCCACTTCGCCGGGCGGAAGGTCGAGGAAGATCATCGCGACGGGAAATATCCCGGCGGGCAGAATGTTGCGATAAGCCTCATTGATCGCGTGCAGAACCAGCCGGTCGTGGATCAGCCGGCGGCTGACAAAGAAGTAGATCTGGTTCCGGTTCAGCTTGTGAACCTCGGGGCGCGAGACAAAACCGGAAATCCTGAAAATCGGCGATGCCACAGGCTCAGCTTCCGCCTCCGCTTCTTCGTCGAGGTTCAGGCTGCTGGAGGGTGGCGGAAGTTGGCGTTCGAGCGGGCCAAACTCCACGAGTTGTTCGAGCAACTGTCCGCCCAGCACCTGATAAATCCGTTCGCGGTGGCTCGCCACTGGCGAAACGTTCAGAATTTCATTCAATACGGAATCGAGCCGAAACGATTTGTCGGGATGAGCCAGCGCATAATGCGTCACCATGGAAGCGATGTGCCCGAGCTCGGTGGATTCCGACCTAAGAAACTTGCGGCGCGCCGGAACGTTGTAAAACAGGCTGTGAACCTCGATCGTGGTGCCGCAAGGCCGCGCGATCTCCTTGACGTCGTGGAGCTTGCCGCCCGCAAATTCCATTCGCGTCCCCGCTTCTTCCGAGGCGTGGCGGGTTTCGAGGTTCAGGCGGCAGACGGCGGCAATCGAGGGCAGAGCTTCGCCGCGAAATCCCAGTGTTGCGATCTCATCCAGGTCCTCGGCGGACTTGATTTTGCTGGTGGCGTGGCGCTCGAAGGCCAGCAGGGCATCGTCGCGGGTCATGCCGCAGCCATCGTCCGCCACGCGGATCAGGCGTTTGCCGCCGCTCTCCACGCGGACTTCAACCGCGCGCGCCCCGGCGTCAATCGAGTTTTCAACCAGCTCCTTGGCCACGGAAGACGGCCGCTCAACCACTTCGCCCGCCGCAATCTTGTTGGCGACGGCTTCGGGAAGGATGTGAATCACTGACATGCGGCGACCTTAATTGGGAGCCCGGAGCTCTAGCCCCGGCTGATGAGGTTGCTGGGCCTTCACTTCAGGGGCTGAAGCCCCTTCCCATTCTCTGCCTAAATTGTCGGGGCTAAAGCTCCGACCCCCTAAACGCCTTCAAGCATGGCCGGGCTAAAGCTCCG
>JAKASH010000112.1 GCA_021828225.1 Acidobacteriota bacterium
CTGATCGACGGCTTCCACGCTGAAGTGCTGATGGCGGAAGGATACTCGCTGTTCCTGGTGGCCGTTGCGGCTGTTCTGGAATGGCTGGCGCGGAATTCCCATCGCCGGTCTGAGCAGATGCGCGTGGCCGGCTTCAAGTTTCACAAGGAATTCGATCTCTGGGAATGCCCGACCGGACAGCATCTCCGGCGCCACTCCGTTGACCATCAGCGCAACATCGTAAGCTACCGCGCGCCGGCGCACGTGTGCAACGACTGCCACAAGAAAGTCGACTGTACCGATTCCGACGAAGGCCGCGAAATCGAACACCGCGTCAATTCCTGGGTGCAGTCGGAGATCCGCCGTTTCCATCGCGGCATCTCGCTGGCGTTACTGCTGCTGGCAGCCTTGATCCTGGCATTTCAAGTGGCTTGGTACAACCAGACTCGGGACCTGATCCTGATCGGCATTCCGCTGATCGCCATCAGCGCGGCCGGCATAAGACTCGCCCTGGGTTTTACAACGCAGTCGCGGCGCCTTTTGTAGCGGCGCTATCTCCGGTTTCTGGAGTCCGATGGACTCCACCGGAGTCCCCACGTCGGACCTCAGCGCCCAAATGCGCCGGTGGAAACACCGGCGTTTGCGGGTCACGGGGATGCGCCCCTCTGCTGGCAATCGTCACGCCGTTACTCCGACGCGACAATCCGCAGCGTGACGATCTGGTGCGGTTTTATGGGAACCTCCAGCGAGTTTCCTTCCACGCTCACCTGGGACTGATCCTTCTCGACAGCGTTGGTGATCCACGCCTGCTGCAGGTGGAACAGAGGGAACGTGAGTTTGGCTGTTGTGCTCTCGCCTCCGACCTCCACCAGCCTCACGATGGTGCCATGCCCATCCATAGCGGCCTTCCAATTCTCCACTTCCACATCCGGCGAGCTTACGTTGAGGAAGCTCTGCGGAGCTGCCGAGAGCGGGCGGGGAGGATTACCGTTCTTGTCATTTGAGATCACCTGCTGGTGTTCGAGTGGGGTCATCGAGTCAAGACCCAGCCGGGAAAGTGAAGCGGGCGACAGGTTCTGTCCGCTGGTCAGGACGTAGCGAAAAGTATAGTGGCCTCCCTGCACCCGGAAATAATTCGTGTGCCAGTAATTGTTCATGGCATAGGAATAGACAGTGGCGTCTTTCGGCCGGAACACCTTCGGCCACGTTCCGCGATTGATGTCCCCCAGGCAAACCAGTGGCGCATCCACGGGCACCAGCCCCACGGAAAATTCAGAGCCACTCAGGCGCACCCAGTGCCGCACCGTGAACCAGTCCAGGCTGCCACCCTTCAGGATGTTCTGCGCGGGGTCCACCCAGCCGTTTTGAATCTCATAGTTAAAGTCGGGATGAGCGATATCAAAGGGAAAAGCAAAGTAAACGGCTTCCTTATGCATCTCGGGCTTCTTGTCCAGGTGATCGACGAATTCAACCTTTTTCTGATGATCGAAGAGGATAACCTCCGATTTGATGCGGGGCGCATCCATGCCGCTGGTTTCGTAGGTCATGATGGTTCCATAGGAGGTTTTGCGGATACTCGTCACGTGGCCGGAGCGCGAAGGGTGAATGGTCAGCTTGGCTTCCGGCAGAGTTTTGTTCAGGTAGACAATCTGGGTCCCTTCGCCGCCGGTCACGTAGAGGTACTGATTTGCGCGATACGGGCTGGCGGGGTTCACCAGTTCCTTGCCCAGTTGCTTGTCGTAGATGCTCTTGATGGCGCCGGAAGCGGGATCAAACTCGACGCGGTAATAGGCATTCTCAATGGTATTGCTGAGGGGCGATGACTCGCCTGCGGCCGAAGATGCCTGCTCGTTTGCGAGCGGGGCAAGCTTGTAACACACGTAACCCATGGAAGGAACGTCGTGAGCCAGGAAGCGGATGTGATTGTATCCGTTGCCGTGCCTAAGAATTTCAAACGGCACAACCTTCATGTCAGGATATTCCTCGATCTGCGTGTGGTCGTTCAGATCGGTTTCAACAAAGCCACTGCGCGTCCAGCTTAGAGGATTGAACACCACAATCGAAGGCGCCGGCATGTGGATCTGATCGGCAAGCTGGCTCAGGGATTGATCCACGATCGAGCGAATCTCCTGGCGGGAGTTCACGACGAACTGGTCCTTGCTGAAAGTCTGGCGCCGGGTTTCATCGCTGTTGGGACGGCTGTAACCACCCCAGGAAGTGAAGGTGTGTTCCGCATACAGGATGAGGTCCTGCCACATCTTGCGAATCTGTTCCTGCTCGCCGACCACATCTTTCTGCACATACGTACCGAGGGTTGAAAGCTTCTCCGCTGAAAGCGCGCGCTGCTGGTCGATGCGGTCGATGGCGGCATATCGGGCATCGGTGCCGACACCATCTTCCCAGTAGGGCCCGCCGTCACCGGAAACGGTCGGCAATTCGTTACCAAAGTGCTTGTCGATGTAATGGAAATAATCCGGAAAGGTCGACACGATCATCTTCGGATACGCATAAGTTGCGTTCCACTTCTTTACAAATTCTGCATCGCCGGGAACGTACGCCGTGTTTTCCACCTGGGTACCGAAAATCAAGGCGGCGTCCGGTTTGTATGAGGGACGGTCATAAGCCTGCAAAAAAGTTGGCAGTGACTGGCGGCAGGCTGCCACCTGAGCCGGCAACTGGCAGATGAAGCTCAGTTGCAGGTACTGCCTTGAATAGGACATCAGCACTTTGCTACCGTCCGGGCCTTCCCACCAGAAAGGAGATTTCGTGTTCCATTTTCCCCACAGGAGGATGGGCGCGCGGTCATTGTTGCTGGCCGCAGCAAAATAGCGGATGCCGAGTGAGTGCAGGATGGAAGGATAGGACCACGTATAGCTGGGAACATCGGTAATGTTGACGTAATCGAACGGGATTCCATCTTTCTCATGGAGGCGGTAGCCGTAAAAGGTAGAGCGAATCAATTCTTCCAAGCTGGCGTATCCCGTCAGTACGTTGGCATCCTGTGCCGGCACACCGATCTTGTCTTCCCGAACAAGGTTCAGGAAGGCCTGCTGCGCAGAAGGCTTGCGGGTGGCAAAGTAGTGTTGAACAATCAGGTTGCCGTCGATGGTCCAGCGCATGTTCGGATGTTCAGGAAGAAGCCGAAGCAGCGTGTCGAGGTTGCGATCGTGAACTTCGAACACCTTGCCACGGTAATCGGTGAAGCCGACGTCGAGGTGTGCGTGCGGTACCACAAAAAGCTTCCATTTTCTCTCAGGCTGGAAAGTCACCTCCCTGCTTACCGTTTTCCCATTCGCATGCAAGGTGAGTTCAGCCGGGGCAGGCGCGGAAAGCGCGGGAACAAGAAATTCAAAACGTTGTTCACCGAAATCAGGAGCCGAAGAGAGCGATGCCTCATAGTGCTGACCGGAAACAGTGAGACGAACGGTCCCGCGGCTAACCCTTCGGTCAAGGTTAGCGGTAACGCGCACAACCTCTTCCAGGTTTCCGGCCTTGCGAATGTAGTAGACGGTGGGCTTAAGAGTCACCTGGGGCGAGAAACTTTTAGCTTTGGAAGAGTGCGCGAGGCGAAGCGCATCGTAGATGAGCCAGGAATCTCCCGGTCCATCCTTGGGATTATCGAGCGCCGTCAGCACCAGCTTGTTTTCTCCCGCGCGCAAGGCTGCATCGGGCAAGGCAATGTTCATTTCACCGCCACTGTAAATCGGCGACCAGAAATCCGAATCTCCAGGGTAGTAACTCAGCTTGCGCGGAAAATAGAACGCTCCCTTTTTGCCATTGATGGAAACCTCCATGTGTGGAACCCGCGGGTCGTAAAGAAGCGCCGAGATCGTCAGGCTGTACTGGCCTTTCGGCTTTGACGGCAAGTCAAAGAGAATCGTGAAAGGATGAGGTCGCAGGCCTTCCGCCTTATTTTCCGAACCAGGCTGGTGAGCGGGCCAATCCTTCACTGTGCTCTTGCCCACGGTGAAGACCGGATTGTAATTCGGACTGCCGGCCGGAGCCTGGTTATTGAACTCCTCCGATGACTGATTGAAGGTTCCGATCTGCCAGACCGCACTTTCGGCGGCGGGCATGCTGCTGGTTGCCAGCAAACCGAACAAAGCGCAGCCAAAGATGAAGACCATCGTGCAGCGCAAGTGACTCATCCGGACCTCCTTGAAATGCAGGTATGAGGCTGGCAGTTCGAGCCATTCGAACGAACCAGGGAAAAGGGAACATTGACCAGCCGGAAACTCGGAAGGATATCACAAATGGCGGAGAATCGCTGCGATGAGCGCAAGGCTCTTTGTCGCTTTCAGGAAGCGAGCGTTGAGCGGAACCAGGCGACCGTCTTCTTCAGGCCTTCCTCAAACCGTGTCTTGGGCTCGTAGCCTAGTAGTGTGCGGGCCAGACCGATGTCCGCGTGCGAATGCTGGACGTCGCCCGTACGCGCTGCATCGTAGCGCGGCGTGACTTGCGTCCCCATGATCTTGTTCAGAATGGCAATCGTTTCATTCAGTGTGTGGCGTTCTCCGGTCCCGACGTTAATGACTCTGCCGGCCGCATCCGGGGCGGTGCAGGCGCGCAGCGTGGCATCGACGGCGTTATCAACGTAGGTGAAGTCACGAGACTGCTCGCCGTCGCCGAAAATCGTGGGAGTCTTTCCGTCCAGGTAGGCCGAGATGAAAAGCGACAGCACGCCGGAGTAAGGCGAGTCGGGGCTTTGGCGCGGCCCGAAGATATTGAAATAACGCAGCGCAACAGCCTCCAGGCCGTAAACCTGCGTAAAGATCCTGCAGTAATATTCGCCCGCAAGCTTTGTCAACGCATAAGGTGACAGGGGGCGCGGTTCCTGGGATTCCACGCGCGGAAGCGCCGGGTGATCACCATAGGCCGCGGAGGATGCTGCAAACACAAGCCGCTTTGCGGAGGCGTCGCGCGCCGCCAGCAGGACATTCAAGGTGCCGTCGATGTTGACTGCGTTGGCGGTCAGCGGGTCCTCGATCGAACGCGGAACCGAAGGGATGGCGGCCAGATGAATCACATAATCCACACCTTCGAAATCAGGCCGAATGCTTTTAAGGTCCCGAATGTCAGCCTCATGCCATTGAATCTTTTGCCTGATCGACGTCAGGTTTTCAATGTGGCCGGTCGCAAGGTTGTCCACAACACGGACTGTCTCCCCGCGCCGCACCAGTTCACCAACCATGTTCGAGCCGATGAAACCTGCTCCTCCGGTAACCAGGTATGTGGGCATCTTTATTAACTCCAATCCTCTACAAGATATTTTGCCTGCGCACAGCCCAAGATGGGTATTGCATCGAGAGCGTTGCTGGATTACTCTTCAGCATCGAAAAAGGCAATAGAATAGAAGATCGACTCTCGGTTAAGTACTGAATTTTTGGCATCCGCTGTGGGGAATGATCCTCCGGCCGCATTCATCTGATTTCAACTATGAGTCTTCGCCGCCATTCACGACGCTTTACGAATGCCCGCACAACTAATTTTTATTATTCCTTTATCTTTCTTCCTCCGGAAAAGCGGGAAGCCATTGAGGCCGTTTACGCTTTCGCCCGCCGCAGTGATGATGTGGCCGACAGCAATCTACCCACAGAAGAGGCCCGGCGCCAGCTTGAACTCTGCCGGCAGGATCTGGATCGCTGCTACCAGGCGGGCGGACATCCAGGCTCGGACCTGACGCCCGAGCTTGCCGCCCTGGCTGAAGCGGTCCATCGCTTCCAGATTCCCAGGCAGCATTTCGAGGAATTGTTCCGCGGCATTGAAATGGACCTCAGCCCGCAGCGTTACCGGACCTTTGAGGATCTTTCGCTCTACTGTTACCGCGTCGCCTCAACGATCGGCCTGATCTCCATTGAGATTTTCGGGTACAAAAATCTTCATACCCGCAAATACGCCGCCAACCTGGGAATGGCGCTCCAGCTTGTCAACATCCTCCGCGATCTTCAAAGCGACGCGCGCCGTGGACGCGTTTATCTTCCCGAAGAGGATCTCGAACGCTTTGGCGTCTCGCCCGAGGGCTTTCTCGAGGGCCGACCCGGCGGCAGATTCGTCGAACTGATGAAGTTCGAATCAGAGCGTGCGCGCGGCTATTTTGCCTTGGCGCGGCAGGCTTTGCCTCCTGAAGATCGCCGTTCAATGGTGGTCGCAGAGATCATGGGAGCCCTCTACTGGCGTCTGCTCATTCGCATCAGGAGCAGAAACTACAACGTCTTTGGAGAACGCGTGCGCCTGCCGCAACCTCTCAAGTTCTGGGTTGCGCTTTCGGTTTTTTGCGGAGGAATCGGCTACCAGCCTTAGCCGGAACAGGTCCCATCCTCCTTTCCTACCAGGAAGATCCAACTCCGATGCCCGCGCCTTCGGTCTTCTGTTCTTCGCCCCCGCGCGAAATAATTTCCTGAACGGCGTAGGTGGCCTTCTGCTGCGATTCAAAATATGTCCGGGTCACCATCTCGCCCACCAGGCCAACCGAAATCAGTTGAATGCCGCTCAGAATCAGCAATGCCGCCAGAAAGAGCAGCGGCCCGTGCTGCAGCATGATGGACTGGCCCATGAACACTTTCTTGAAAGCCAGAAAGGCTCCGATCAAAGTTCCCAGCCCCATGCCCGCAAAGCCGAACAGGCCAAAGAACTGCAATGGGCGCGTGGAGTACTGCAGCAGGAACTTGATGCTGATCAGGTCAAGCATCACTCGTATGGTTCTCGACAGACCGTAGTTCGACTTGCCGTTCGTCCGGGGAATGTTCTTGATGGGGATTTCGGCGATTCTGGCGCCAAAAGAACTCGCAAGGGCCGGGATAAATCGGTGGTGGTCGCCGTAAAGCCGCATATGCTGCAGGACCTCGCGGCGGTAGGCCTTGAACGTTGTGCCGAAGTCGTGGATGTCCACTCCCGATAATTTGGCCATGAACCAGTTGGCGATGCGGCTGGGAAGCCGGCGAGTGAGCCAGGTGTCTTGCCTTTTCACCCGCCATCCGCTCACCAGGTCGTAGCCTTCGTTGATCTTGGCGATGAACAGCGGGATTTCCGCCGGATCGTGCTGAAGGTCGCCGTCCAGCGAGATGATCACTTCGCCCTGCGCGTAATCGAACCCTGCCTGCAAAGCGGTGGTCTGGCCGAAATTCCGGCGCAGGCGAACGGCAGTCACCCGGCTGTCATGCGCGCAGATTTCCCGAAGCAAGGCGTAAGTTCGGTCGGAGCTGCCGTCGTCGACAAAGACAACCTGGTAGGAACTCCCCACCGAATTCATGATTTCCACGATCTTCATGTAAAGTGGCCGAAGGTTATCTTCCTCGTTGTAAAGAGGAATCACGATTGAGTATCGAACCACGCTTTCCTGTTCCATCAAGGCCTTCCATCAGAATCGAATGCCGAGCTAAACCTTCTATGTTAACCCTTTGGGATGGCTTCCGGCACGGTTTCGTTGCATTTCCGGGCGGTTAGCCCGCTTGCCGAGGGCAGCTTTTCATACGAAATCAGCTCAATTCCCAGCTCTGCCACCAGCCGGTTGATGCCGGGGTTGGTCAGCGCGCCGAGTTCCGTTTCGCGCTGGGCCCGCAGCCGGGTGCGAGTTCCGAGCAGCACCACGTCAACATAGCCGGGATGGCACATGATTTCACTGGTTCCGTCAGGCACTGCCCGAAGAAGTTGCTCCAGGATTGCGGCATCCAGGAAACCCGTCTGGCTGAGCCCGTAAAAGTAGTCCGGCCGGTACAGCCCCGCATGCGCCACCTTCTTCACCTGGCACGCAGCCAGTGTCGAAAGCGCCCGGCCCAGCACGTATTGTTTGGATATGCGCAGCCATCCCTCGCGCCCGGATTGCAAGGGCCCGAGCGCGCTCGACGCAGGCTCAACCGGACAGCGGACGCAGTCAATCCCATAATCGCGCGCAAGCTTTACAACCAAGCCGAAGAGAGGAGGCAACAGGTGAATGTGCTTGTGGCTGTCCAGGTGAGTTATCCGGACGCCCGCCGATGCGATCTTCTCAATCTGGCTTCGCAGCTCGACTTCAACGTCCCGCGGTGTGACTTTGCGCGTCAGGATCCGCCGGGCTCGCATTCCCGGCGGGG
>JAKASH010000113.1 GCA_021828225.1 Acidobacteriota bacterium
AAGGCCTTGCACGGCCGGCCACCTTTCACCGAACGGTTCGCGTTTTTCGCGCTGCCATTCGGCGATGGCATCCTCTTCAATGGGGCTGCGGCGGGCGCCGGGGCGCCCGCCGCGGAAAATGCGACCTCCGAGCGTTACCAACCGCCCAAGACAATGCTTCAATGGGGCCACGGAAATTTGTAGCAGGCACGCTCCGACGTGCCGTCACGCGTCGTCAAACATGATGTTCCCCGGATTTACGTCGGTGACGAAAATACCATAGGCATCGCCCAGCACGGCCAGGATGCGTTGCACGGCGGGCCACCTTTGCCCGAATTGCTCGCCTTTTTCAATCTGCCATTGGGCGATCGCATCCTCGGAAAACTCCGGCGGCCAATCCAGGTACGCGCCGCCAAAGTCCAGCAGAAACGGCGGCGTGACGATAGTCATCTCGATTACCAACAACGCGTCGTCCCTGGCAACAAGTTGCGGCACATGGTGCCCGCACACTTCGTCGACGTTTTGCTCCTTGAGCCGTTTGTAACAGGCCAGTTCGCGGGTGTATGATTCAACTGCGCGATGCGCCTTGATCGCGGTTCCGGCGTTGGTGAAATAAATGTTTCCATGGACGCCGTGGCCGAGCAGTTCACCCAGTGTCAAGCCGTGCCGGGCGGCGTACTGCGCGGCGGTGTCTGGGGGATATTGTGGAGCGGTTGGCATGGTTCAAATTTTCACTTCCAGCGGCCTGTCCCGCCTGGTCCACATCGACCTGCACACCGCCGGCCAATGCATCCCGGTGGCCCAGATGGGCGGCGGACGGCTGATATTTGACGAGCCGGTGGCCCTGCCTGACACTGTGGGTGAAGTGCGGATGCGGATCGACGGATTTCCCGCCGGCGCACCTGCGGTCACGAAGCGTTGGCGTGTATTGCTGCATGCCATCGGCGATCCATCCCGCGAAATTTCGGCGAACTTTCAGCCGATCCCGTAGGTGGCCATGGTTCCAGCCTACCATGATGCCGCGAATACATGAACGTAGTTGTTTTAGACGGTTGATAGGAACCTATTAACCGTGGCGACACCACATGAGACCATGCCGCCATGGGCTGCGTGATTGCCCTTGGTGCTTGCACGCGGATAATCGGCCCTCTTTTCCGTCCGTCTGGTCGGTACGCGCAAGGGAACGGCGCCGAAAGGCTGGGTTATGGTTCTTGCTTGCATCGCCGGGGATTCTGGTGGATAATCCCAAACACATGCCGAACCGTGGCAGGCAGGAAAACTTAGCCCGGCACGGGTCGCAGGGGCGGGTGAAGCGATGCGTGGTTTTGAGGAAATGTTTGAGAGGCTGACAGGCTACGAGCCGATGCGATGGCAATGCCGTCTGTACCAGCAATGGCTCGCCGGGGATATCAAGCCCGCCATCGACCTGCCGACCGGCATGGGAAAGACCAGCGCCATGGCGATCTGGTTCATCGCTCGCGCCACGCAGGCGAAGAGTAACGCTCCGCATCTTCTTCCAACACGGCTTGTCTACGTCGTGGACCGGCGCACAGTGGTCGACCAGGCCACCACGTTGGCCGAGGCGATCAAGAAAAAGGCGCAATCGGCGGGGCTTGAACCGCCCGCGGTCAGCACGCTCCGCGGCCAGTTCGCGGATAACCGCGAATGGACCCACGATCCGTCAAAACCCGCGATTATCATCGGTACGGTGGATATGATCGGCAGCCGCTTGCTTTTCAGCGGTTACCGGAGCTCCTACAAACAGCGTCCACTGGATGCTGGGCTGCTTGCCCAGGATTCGCTGCTGCTTCTCGACGAGGCCCATTTATCCAAGCCCTTCGCGAAGCTCCTCAGCGCCATCAGCGATCGGGGACAATTCCAGAAGGGCCGGGGCGGCCGCCCTTGCGGTTCTCCGATGAAAGTGGTCCGGATGTCGGCCACCGTTGGGGGCGACAGTGAACATTGCTTCAGACTCGAGTCGTCCGACCTGGAAGGTAACCGTGAAAATAACTGCGTTCTACGGCGCTACGCTGCTGATAAACACCTGTCTCTTCACGAGAACACCCAGGACGTCAGGGGCAAAATTGCGAGAGCTGCAACTGAACTTGCGGGCGATGACTCGCGCGTGGTGATATTCGTGCGATCGCCGGACGATGCGGACAAGATTGCCGAACAAATCAAAGCGTACGGTGGGGGGAACGGGCCGTTTAAAAATGCGGTCGCCATACTCACCGGCACCATGCGCGGCCTCGAACGCGATGAACTGCTGCAGCCGCCGGACAGCGATCAACAGCACTCGCGGCGGGTTATGCAGCGCTTCCTGAAGGCCAAGAACGACCCCGAAGGTGGTCCGGCCATTCTCGTTTCCACCAGTGCCGGCGAGGTCGGCTTTGACCTGAATGCGGATCACCTTGTCTGCGATGCCGCCCCGTTGGATTCCATAATTCAGCGACTTGGCCGGGTTAATCGCCGCGGCAGCGGCGTCGCGAAGGTGCACCTTTTCGCAGGTAGGCCAAAAGGGGGAAAGAAAAAGAGCACGGCAAAACAAGGGCAAGACAGCGCCCCCGCACACACCTATGAAACGGCCTCAACCAAAACGCTTGAAATCCTTAAGCAACTCCCGAAGCTTCCCGACGGCTCACTGGACGCCAGCCCGAAAGCATTTGACTATTTGAAAAAACCCGATAACGATAGCGCGTTGACACCGAAACCAGCGATAGTTGAGGTGACGGACATTCTCCTTGATGCCTGGTCTATGACCACCATTGTGGAGCCGATGCCCGGGCGACCGCCCGTGGCCAACTGGCTCCGTGGAATCGCCCCCGACCTGCCCGAGACCACGATTGCCTGGCGGGCGGAATTGGACGTAGACGGCTTTGGCGATCTCGATATCAGTGATGTCGAAGAATGGTTCGACGCGCACCGGATCCTGCCGCATGAGACCCTAACCGTGCCCACGTACAAGGCGGCGGAATGGATCAGGGATCGGTGGGATGATCTGAATGAGCAAACTCAGCGTAGAATTGGCGCCCATCACTGCGTGATTGACCGCGCCGGCTTGCGCACGATCGAGCTGGAAACTTTGGCCAACCGGGCACGGGAGGAACAAATCGACGACCTGCTCAATCACGCAGACCTCATTCTGCCGGCCTCCTTTGGCGGCGTTGAGCCTGCAAGCGGCACGTTAACCTCACGCCTGCCTGATTCCAACGTTGGCGGCTGGGACAAGGCCGCGGATGTGGCAGACAAAATTATCCCCGATTCCGACCGCCGCTATCGGTTAATCCGGACGGCCGAGTGCGAAGAGCCGCTTGCAGGAGAGATGCCGGAGAAACCGGAAAACCTTTCGCGATTTGTATTGGAGTTGCCCTCGGGTGAGGATACAAACCCGCAGTTGGTCAGCCTTGTTCCCAAGCGTATGCGCCCGGAATTCGGCATGCGGGAGCAGTACCTTGACGAGCACGTCGCAGCGGTGAAGCGGTGTGCCGGCGATATCGCGAACCGGCTCCGGCTCGAAAACCCAATACGCGCAGCGCTCGAAGCTGCGGCCGAATGGCACGACCAGGGCAAGGTCCGGGAAATATGGCAACTGGCTGTCGGCGGCAACGTGGAACATCCGCTGGCGAAATCCGGTGGGAAGAGGCGTCGAATTCCCGGCGGGTATCGCCACGAATTTGGGTCGCTCCGCGAGTTTTCCGATGCACTCCACAGCAAGACCGACGCCGAAGTGTTTGATCTGGCGATGCATCTGATCGCGACGCATCACGGCCGCGGCAGGCCGCATTTCCCTAAAGGTGGCTTTGACCCCGACGCCCGGCGGCTGTCGCCGGAGGTCGCCACCGCAATCCTGCGTCGCTTCGCCCGGCTCCAACGTAAGTACAGCTACTGGTACTTGGCCTGGCTGGAGAATCTTCTCCGCTGTGCCGACGCGATGGCATCCGCTGACAATGACCGCAAAGGGAACAATGGATAATCCAAAGCCCAACATCACCGTCCCGGTCGATCTGGCCAACCCCGGCCAATTCTTCGCTTGTTGCGGGTTGCTGGAGTTGGCAGACCGGCTTTGGCCGGGGGCGGAGGGCTGGTTTAGTGGTGACAAATTCTCAATCTCATCCGCGAATGCCAAATGTGATCTAGCCATCCTCCTGCGGGCTTTTTCCAGCGCTGCTGTTGATCAGGTGGATTCTAACGATAGTGCAGCCTCCCCCCTTCGGTTGCGGCTTACCACCACAGCGATTTTGCTCGATTGGTGGCGTGACGAGGCAGCAGGCGGACAACGTTTGAAAACATGGGCGGGTCGCCAATCCGGACCACAAATCTTCCGATTGATGAAGGCCCGAGTGTTAGAAGCGCCACCCAACGATCCCTTCGGTTTTGCAGCGGCGATCTTTGACGGCAAGGACGGTAAGGCCAGAAAGAAAACCACATCGCCATTTTATTTTGATTCCCGCAGAGCGGGAACGAGCTTGGACGCCGGATTTTCCGCGGATGAGCAGCAGATGTCGGTGCGGGAGTACCCAGTTGTTGAAGCCCTGGCCATGGTGGGGCTGCAGCGATGCCGTCCCCGAGTTGAGGAATCGGCTACACGCCCCACGTTTGCATACACCGCATGGGCGGAACACTTGGGCGCTTCGACGGTTCCAAGTGTTGTCTGCGGTGTCGTGAAATTCCCATCCTGCGGCATCTACCGATTTACAAGGCCCTCGCGTGGGGGCCAATACGTGTCCATGTTTACCCGCGCTACGCGCGAAAGGAGTTCACATGTCTGAAGTAAATGTCAAACAATACGATAGTTGGCTGAGCAACGACGGCCCGGTGGCGATAGCGATCCGACAACACCTTACTCCGGCTAGCCAGCCGGACGATATTATTTTTCCACCCAGCTACGCTAACCCTTCGCAGAAAAAGGGGGATCCGCCAGTCTATAACATCGATGGCGAGGGGGCGGCGTCCGTCTGCGTGCTCGACAGCATCCCGTCTCAGGCGAACCGCTTGGAGCCGATGTTTGCTTCCGACAAGTACAAAGCACTGGTTCCCCAGATACAAATCAAATTCAAGGACGGACTGGTCCGCAACCTTTTGGAGATCGGCCATCGCATCGCCGATGCCGCATTTCGCGGTACGGAAATTGCGCCTGCCATCAAAGCCGCATTTGGCGATTTCGCAAAAGACAACGCCGTTACTCTTGCAAAACTTGCGCCAACATCCTTGATCTTCGGCGCGTGGGATTCGCGTGACAGTCAGGCCAAGATTCCGCGACTTATTAATTCGATTATTCGGGCGAGAAACGTTGTTCAACTGAAACGCTCCGCGCAGTATGTTCCCGCAGTCAATTACGAACGCGAAGGCCTTCTGCCGGATGGTCTTGCAGGCAAACCGGCCGATGTTGGTCTAGCCGATGTGCCTTCAGTCCACGTGCTCGGAGGGATACAGGTCAATGGAGAAATCGTCCGCGACGCCTCGCTTAACCTGGTCTCATTGCGGTGCCTGCGCGGTACCACTCCCGAGGAAACCCTGAAGCTCCAACGTTACATCCTTGCCCTGTGCCTCATCGCAATGGCCGCCGAACCTGATCTTAATTTGCGGCAGGGCTGCCTGCTCACACTGAACCCTGCAAAGCCATGTTCCCCTCAGCTCGTCGCACGCAGCGGCCAACGCACCGACCACAGGCTCGACCTCGCAGAAGCAGTCAAATTTGCTCAGATTGCCGCGAAGGAGTTTGGCGTAACGCAGGCATATGCCGAGCCAATCGCGTTTGCTGCCGACACTTTAAAGAAATGGCTCGACACTGAAAAGAACGCCAAAAAGAACAAAAAGAACGAGAAGGCCGAGAAAAGTGCCGACGGCGGCAGCGCCCCTCCTGAACCCACCGAAAACACCAATTCCAACGCCGAGGCATCCGCTTGAGCAAATTCCTCCACATCACCGTCCGCTGGCTGGACGACCGTTACCATGGCCTGCTGGGCCGTGCCGGGCCGCCGGAATGGCCGCCATCGCCCTACCGGCTCTTCCAGGCCCTGGTCGCAGGCACAGCGCGGGCGGGAAAGTTGGACAAACTCGGCGCTTGTCTCCGCACGCTCGAGTCCCTCGACGCACCGCTCATCATCGCGCCGCGTTCGCGCCCGGGGCGGGTTGTAACTCACTTCGCCCCGAATAACGACGGCGATAAGAAGCCGGACCGTCAGGACCGCCTGACCGCCAAAACGTTCCGGCCAACAATCATGCTCGGCTCCCCGGAAGTCCGCTATGTTTGGCGGGTCGGTTCGCAGATCACATGGGTGGAGGGTGTTATCGAGGCGGCGCGGTGCGTCACCTGCCTTGGCCTGGGCGTCGACATGGCGTATGGTGACGCAGGGCTGCTCGGGGACGCGGAGCTGGCCCAAATCACTGGCGTCCGATGGCTGCCTCGCCCCGCCTTGCTGCGCGATGATGGTGTGCTCCGCACCCCGAAAGTGGGTTCGCTCAACGACCTGAAATGTTGCCACGGGTCGGCCCTCGCCCGCATTGAGCCCGGCCAGCCCTTGCGGGCCGTGAAACAACCCCGCGTCCTTAACGCCGTGGCGTATACGAGCCCGGAGCGTCCCCTCGGCAGGCCTTTTGAGGTCTTCGCTCTGCGGAACGCCGCCGGGGAATTCGCCCGCGAGCCGCAAGCGCAACTCATCCATGTCGCTGGCATGGTCAGGCACGCCGCCATCAAGGCGATGGACGTGACGGAAGGATTTCCGCCACCGGGTATTGCGGACGCTGCGGCGTGGGTGGAATCGTTCGTGGCCGGACACCGCAAGGGCAACGCCGGACACGCGCAGTTTTCCTACGTCCCACTGCCTTCGATCGGCCATGAACATGCGGATTGCGACATCCGCCGCGTGATGATCGTGGCTCCCTTCGGCGAAGAAGCGCACCTGGCGCACCTTGCCGAACAGCTCGATGG
This sequence comes from Acidobacteriota bacterium, assembly GCA_021828225.1. The sequence continues at coordinate 6,911 of JAKASH010000113.1, forward strand.
CCAGCCATTGCGGCGTGAGGGCGGCGGGGCGGCGCCGATCCTGGAACGTCTCGGGCGGCGGGGCGGTGTTGTCCGTGCGTACGTGGGCACTGCCGCAACTTGGGCCACCGTGACGCCCATTATCCTTCCCGGGCATGACGACCACAAACCGGCCAAGACGCGTAAGCTACTCCTGGCTGCGTTGCAGCGAAGTGGTGTCGAACAGCCATGCGAGCTGGCATGGGGCGCCGTTGCGAATTTCAAAAATTGCCTGTCGGCGTATACGCACGACCAGCACGGGAGGCCGATCGGTTATTTCCGCCCCGACCATTTGGCGGGGCTCACCGCCGTGCACGCCCGTCTCACATTTGCTCAACCCATGGTCGGGCCACTCATTATCGGCGCCGGGCGCCATTGCGGCTTGGGGACACTCGCGGCGGCGGATGCGGACTAACCCTGGCTGGTCTGGGCCTTGCCATGGCGGGTGACGGCGGCCTCCCTGCCGCCGCTAAGACCAGCGGTTGCCCGCGGGGAGGATGGCGGCGGGCGTCCCCATTGGCGGCCTGATGAAATTCCAGGATTGCGGTTTGAAACCGGCTTGGGGCGGGTTCAGTTCGATATACTGTTTAGCGCGGGATAGCTCCGATGGATGGATAAATACGCACCAGTGGCCATGCGCCCACATGGACGGGACGTTTCCCGCGGGCGTCACATACCCCGCCAGCGGATGGATGCCTTCCTGGCGGATCTGCATCGCCGCGCGGGCTTTCAGGTGGCCGACCACCTGTTCCGTTTTGCGGGACTGTATATCCATGAGAATATGAACATGATCCGGCAGGATGGCGCATGCATGCACAATGTATTGATTCTCATGAACCGCCCGGGCGATTCCGCGTGCCACGGCGCGGGCCTGCGCGCCGGTGAATTTCACCGGCGTATATTTCAACTCCAGCTTCGCCGCCTTCCGCGCGGCGCCATCATGGCGCACGCCGGCCACGGAGCACCGAATGGTGCCGCCGGTCGCCGGGCCGCCCACCGCATATATTTCCGGGGATCGGACAAACCGCGACCATGACCCGCGCGGGTCGTTGGGTAACCAGAATCCATACGTGCAAAAAATAAAATGCCAGGCGATGAT
>JAKASH010000114.1 GCA_021828225.1 Acidobacteriota bacterium
CATTTCCCGCATTTGAATCGCGAAAATATCGAACGGCTCATCATCTACGACGGTTTTGAGAATTACGATGAGGCTCGAAGGAAAGGCCGAGGCATCATTTTTCTCACCGCGCATTTTGGGAATTGGGAGCTTGGCTCATTCGCCCACGGGGTATACGGCTACCCGTGTAATTTCGTCGTCCGGGAAATGGACAATCCTCTGATCGACGAACTGGTCAACCGGTATCGCTGCGGCAGCGGTGGACGGGCTATCGAAAAGAGAGAATTTGCCCGCCAGGTCCTGCGGGCTTTCGAGCGGAACGAAGCGGTGGGCATTCTGATGGACCAGAACATGCTGGCCGGAGAGGGAATCTTCGTGGACTTCTTTGGCCTTCCGGCTTCCACCACCACTGGCCCCGCCCGCGTGGCGCGAAGGACCGGAGCGGCCGTGATTCTGGGGCTCGTTATCTGGGATTCAAAGCTGAAAAAATACCGGCTCCGGTTTGATCGCGTAGACTGGACCAAGTGCAAAGATCCTGAGGAAGAAATTGCAGTGAATACGGCGAACTTCACGCGGCGCATTGAAGAATACATCCGCCGTTACCCGGATCAATGGCTCTGGGTTCACCGGCGCTGGAAAACGCGTCCGCCCGGCGAGCCTCCGCTTTATCCCTTCTGAGGTTTTGCGGAGTCAAGGCCCCGGGAATTTCAGTGCCGCGGCATGAACACGATTGGGGGGCTGCATGAAAGTCATGGAAATCGCGCGCCTGGTTGGCGGCCAGACCGAAGGCGACGAAGAGCGGGAAATTCGCGGCGTCGCGGCTCTCGAAGCGGCGTCAGAGCAGGATTTGTCATTTGCGGATGGGGAGCTTGCGCTCAAGCGTGCTGCGGATTCGCGCGCCGGCTGCATCCTGGTGCAGCAAGGAGTGACGATTGCCGGCCGAACGACCGTGGCCGTGCGAAATCCCCGGCTGGCCCTGATTCGAGCTGCCGAGGCGCTGCATCCTCCCCGGATGGCGCACCCGGGGATCCATCCGACTGCCGTGATCGCCTCGGACGCCCGGCTGGGGCCTGACGTGAGTGTGGGTCCTTACGTTGTGATCGAATCGGGGGTCAGCGTGGGGGCGGAAACTCGTCTGGGCGCCGGGGTTTTTCTGGGTGAGGGAGTGGCGGTTGGCTCGCACTGTGTGCTCCATCCTCGTGCCAGCATTTATCCGGGTGTCCAGGTTGGCGACCGCGTGGTTCTTCATGCCGGCGTGGTTTTGGGAGCGGATGGTTTTGGGTACCTGTTTGCCGAAGGCCGACACCACAAATTTCCACAGTTGGGAGGTCTCATCGTTGAGGATGATGTTGAGATCGGCGCCAACACGACGGTGGATCGCGGTTCACTGGGCACCACGCGAATCGGCGAGGGAACCAAGATCGACAACCTCGTGCAGGTAGCTCACAACGTGAGGATTGGCCGCCACGTTGTTCTCGCCGCGCAGGTGGGAATTTCCGGGAGCACTGAAGTTGGCGACTACGTGGTCATGGGAGGGCAGGTGGGTATCGGCGATCACGTCCGCATCGGCGATGGATGCGTGATTGGCGGGCAGGCCGGAATCCTGCCTGGCAAGGTGGTGCAAAAGGGAAGCGTGATTTGGGGCACGCCGGCTCGCTCCCTGGCTGAGTTTAAAAAGCTGTACGCGCATCTCAGCCGCCTGCCCGCCCTCGCTCAAAAAGTTAAAGAACTTTCCGCAAAGCTTCCGGGCGCAAAAGAGTGAGATTGCCTGCCCTTGCGCGGCAAGGATCATGACGTGAACGTAAGGTTTTCTATTGGCACGAAGGACAAGCCCGATTGAATGGGCACAGGAAATTTCTCATAAAACTCTTGACATATCACTCTCGTGTTGTATCGTTTGAGATTGTCCCGGTAACCATTCGATAGTCAGTGGAAGGCACTCTCTGGCTTTGATGTGCCGGGATGCAGCGGGGTAAATTTCGGGCTCCTTTTGCAACCTAAAAACTGAGAGCAGCATCTATCTACCATTTGGCACGCGGTCTGCGCAGCCGGGTTGGCTGCTGAGAGTGCTGAAAGTGAATTGCACGGTTGTGGCGACATTACCGGAGCGGGTGAAACATCGTGTTTAGTTTTTTGAAACATCGTTCGGGCCGCGTTGCGACCACCTGGCTGCTGGCCGCACTGCAATTGCACCTGCTGCTGGTGCTGGTGTTTCACCACCACTACATACCGGAATATGCCCTGGCATTTTCAACAACGACGACTACAGTTGAACAGGCGGACAGGCAGTCACGTCCCCTCAGTCGAGAGCGGGGGTGTTGTCCCGGCTGTCAGATAGTCCGGCACGGCGCTGTCCGGCCGGCTTTAGGCAGGCCAACTGCTCAGCGCTCATCTGTTTCGCCTCTGCCTGCTGTTCGTGCTGCGATCGTTGTTCCTTTCGTTCAGCTTGTCTCCTGGCATGGCCGCGCTCCTCCTCTTGCCTGATTCCTCCTCCTAAAACCGGTTTACTTCGGATTCGCGAAATCCTCCTTTATTGCGAATTCCGCAACGAGCGTATTTCTACAGATGGACTCTTAGAGAAATGACTGACGCAGATTTTTATTTGATACGTGGAAGACTCAAGGTACCAATCCCAGCAATCCTATTCCTATTGATATCTGGATGCTGGAGTGGTATTGCTCGTGCGCAACAGCCGCCCCCAACCGAACGGGTTGATCTTCAGGAGGCGATTCACTTAGCTCTTGCACACAATCATGCACTGCTTGCGACCAAAACGCAGGCCGCACAAAGCAAGGCCGATGAATTAACGGCTTCTTTGAGGCCCAACCCCGTCTTTACGTGGAACGGCCTGTTCTGGCCCTTCTTCACGCCCAGCCAGTTAAATGGTGACTACATCAACAACGCGACCGAATTTGATGCGTTGTTCTCCTACACGATTGAAAGGGGCCATAAGCGCCGGTGGCGAATGCAGACGGCGCGGGATAACACGGCGGTTGTTCAATCTGAAATCAAGAACAACGAACGCGGGCTGACTTTCCACGTTGCACAACAATTCATTGACGTCCTGCTGGCTGAGTCCTCCCTGAGGTTTGCTCAGCAGAACCTGGCAAGCTTTCGGCAGACTCTGAACGTCAGCGAGCAGCAGTACAAGAAGGGCGCCATCAGCGAAGGGGACTTGCTCAAGATCAAGCTCCAGATGTTGCAATTCCAAAAGGACGTGGCCACGGCGAAACTGGCGAGGGGACAGGCTCTGGATTCGTTGCGCGACCTTCTCGGCTACGGATCGGTGCCTGCGAACTACGACGTCATCGGGAAGCTGGCCTATACGCCAGTCCAAGGCAACGTGGAAGATTTTCAGTCAATGGCTCTCAACCTGCGCCCGGACCTGCATGCGGCAAAGCAAGCGGTGGTCGCTGCCAAGAGCCGGTACATGCTGGCCAGGGCCAACGGTAAACGCGATCTGACGTTGACGTCGGGCTATAGCCACGTTGCTGCTGCAAATGACGCCAGCTTTTCTGTCAATATTGAGATTCCACTTTTCAACCGCAACCAGGGACAAATTGCGCGAACCCATGCGGCCATTACCCAGTCTGAGGAGGATCGAGATGCCACCCAGCAGGCTGTCATGACGGATGTTGCTACCGCTTATCAAGCGGTCAAGACCGGCGACCGAATCATTCACCTGTATCAATCGGGTTACCTGAAGGATGCACAGGAGTCTTTGAATATCAGCCGGTATGCTTACCAGCGGGGCGCCGTCAGCCTGCTGAATTTCCTGGACGCCGAGCGCAGCTACCGTTCGACGGAGCTCACCTACCGTGAAACGCTGGCGACTTATATGCTGGCCGTCGAGCAGTTGCGTGAGGCGGTCGGCGCGAGGCAATTGCCATGAACACAAAAATAGACTTGTTGACCGCCAGGAGGGTTCGGTATTCTCTCCTGGCAATTGCGATCTGCTCTCTTTTTATCCTTTCTGGCTGCGGGCAAAACGGTTCCGGGCCCAGCGCCGCCCACACCACCGCTTACGGTTCAGCCGGAGCTGTGAAGGCGGAACTGTTCAGCGTGCCGCAAGACCAGATGTCGCACGTGCAAATCGTTACTGCCCAGCGGCAGGCCATGCCGGTGGTCCTGCGGCTGCCCGGCTCTGTAGCCTATAACGCTTTTAAGACGACGCCGGTGATCACTCAGGTCAGCGGGCCCGTCACGCAGGTGCTGGTATACCCCGGACAATTTGTCCGGCCAGGGCAGCCGATGCTTTACGTCAGCAGTCCCGATTTCGCCCAGTTGCGGTCGAATTTCCTGAAGGCAGATGCCGCCTATAAACTTGCCCAGAGCAATCTGAAACTGGATCTGGATCTTTACGCTCATCACGCCATCGCACAAGTGAATCTTCTTGAGGCCCAATCCACTCACAACCAGGCCCTGGCTGAATTGCAGGCTTCCGAACAGGCTCTCGAGGTGCTCGGCATCCGTGATCCCTCACGGCTTACTGACGGTCCGGCCAGCTCCAGGATTCCGGTGCTCGCGCCGATCGGCGGGGAAGTGGTTGATCGGATGGTCCAGCCCGGACAGGTTGTGCAAGCCGGCGCAACGCAGGTCTTTACGATCTCAAACATGGGCACCGTATGGGTGCTGGTGAGTGTCTACCAGAGCGACCTTTCCCACATTCACCTGGGCGATCCCGTAACGGTGCAAACGGACGCTTACTCGAGAGTCTTCCACGGACGAATCTCTTACGTTGCTCCGGCGCTTGATCCCGACACCCGGACATTGAAGGTGCGTATTGTTACCAGCAACCCTGGCGGAATGCTCAAAAAGGATATGTACGTTACTGCTATCGTGCAGTCCGGCAAGGTCAAGGCGCTTACCGTTCCGGATGCCTCTGTCCTCAGGAACGACGTGAATGAACCCTTCGTTTACGTTCTGGTGGGAAAGGACCAGTTTGCCCAGCGGCTGGTTACGATCGGCCGGACCGAGGATGGACAGACCCAAATTCTTAAGGGACTCAAAGAAGGTGAGAAGCTGGTCGGGAATGGCAGCCTCTTCCTGCAGTTCGCCAGGTCCCTCACATAATGACAGAGGCCATCCATTCCGAGAACCACACTCTCTAGCCCGGAATTGAAATTATTATGATTCATCGTATTGTTCACTTTGCTCTCAATCAGCGTTTTTTCATTCTCATTCTTGTGGGGTTTCTGATCATTGGGGGTATCCTGTCGTTCGAAAGGATGCCCGTGGATGCCTACCCCGACCTTTCGCCGCCCATTGTCGAGGTCATCACCCAATGGCCGGGTCATGCCGCTGAAGAAGTCGAGCGTCTGATCACTGTGCCCATTGAAATCCAGATGAACGGGATCCCTGGTCTCCAGACGATGCGTTCGATTTCCCTTTACGGACTTTCGGATGTCATCATGTCGTTCCGGTTCGGCACTGACAACTACTTCTGCCGCGATGTAGCCTTCAGGCGCCTGGCGGGAGTCAGTCTGCCGAGCGGTGTGACTCCCAGCCTTGCTCCGCTCTCGAGCCCCAGTGACCTGATTTACCGTTACGTGCTTCAGAGCCCTGACCGCACACCCCAGGAACTGAAGACCATTCAGGATTGGATTCTGAACCACGCGTACCGCTCCGTTCGGGGAGTCGCCGACGACTCTGGTTTCGGCGGGACTGTCATGCAGTACCAGGTGCTGCTGGACCCCACGCAGCTTTACAGTTATCACGTTACGGTTCCTCAGGTCCTGAACGCACTTTCGGCTAACAATGCCAATACCGGCGGGGGCTTCTATTCGCGGGGAGGACAGTTCTATTACGTTCGGGGCATCGGGCTGGTTCGGGACAGGAAGGACATCGATAACGTCGTTGTGACCAGCCACAATGGCGCGCCTGTCTTTGTCCGCGACATCGGCAAGGTGGTGATTGGGCACGCGCCGCGTCTGGGCGAATTCGGTTTCATGAACGACAACGACGCCGTCGAGGGCGTCATCATGATGCGCACGGGAGAACAGACACAATACGTGCTCCAGCGCGTTGAGAAAGAGACCAAGTATCTGAACACCCATGTCTTGCCCAAGGACGTCAAAATCCATCCCTTCTATGACCGCAGCGGTCTGGTGGAACTGACGACGTCGACGGTCGAGCACAATTTGCTGCGCGGAATGATTCTGGTACTTGTCGTCCTGATCTTTTTCCTGGTGAGCATTCGCGCCGCCATTATTACCGCTCTGACAATCCCGCTCTGCTTGTTGTTTTCCTTCATCTTTCTCCACCTTAAAGGCGTGTCCGCCAACCTGCTGTCGATAGGAGCCATCGATTTCGGCATCCTCATCGACGGCACGGTTGTCATGATGGAGAACATATACCGTGAGCTCGGATTGCGGGCAGGACAAGACTATGATTTGAAGGAAGCCATCCTTGCCGCGGCGCGCGACGTCGATCGTCCAGTCTTCTATTCCGTTGCCGTTATCATTGCGGGTTATCTGCCGATTTACGCACTGCAGGGGGCATCGGGCCGGCTCTTTCATCCCATGGCCGACACGATGTCCTTTGCGCTGATTGGCGCTCTGCTGCTGTCTTTGACCCTGGTACCGGTTCTCATCTCTTACTGGTTCAAAGCAGGCGTAAAGGAAAGAGTAAACAGGCCTTACGAATGGGTCAAGAGGCTCTACGGGCGGCAACTGAACTGGTCCCTTAACCATCGCGGGCTGACGCTGGGGGTTGCTTTTGCGATCTTTGGCAGCGTCATGTTTCTGGCACCTACGATTGGCGGGGAGTTCATGCCGCAACTCGATGAGGGAGCTTTGTGGGTGCGCGCGACCATGCCTTACACGATTTCCTGGCAGGCCGCCGCCGAGATTGCCCCTCAAGTCCGCCACATTCTCATGTCCTACCCTCAGGTGACCGAGGTCGGATCAGAGCTCGGACGCCCTGACGATGGAACGGACCCTACCGGTTTCTTCAATTGCGAGTTTTACGTGGGACTTAAACCTTACAACGATAAGGTGTGGAAGACAGGCCCTATACGAAATAAGAAAGAACTCATCGCCTCGATCAACAGCCGGCTCACGACTTTCCCGGGCATTATCTTCAACTACACTCAGCCCGCTGAGGATGCTGTTGACGAAGCCCTGACAGGGCTCAAGAGCGCTCTGGCCGTTAAAGTGTACGGCCAGAACCTGCGAGTCCTGCAGGACACGGCTCTCAAGATCAAGACCACCCTTGAGAAGGTCCCTGGCTTTACCGACCTCGTCGTGGTGCGCGAGTTGGGGCAACCCAGCCTGCTGATCCATATCGACCGGGATAAAATTGCGCGCTACGGCATCAATGTTTCCGATGTCGAGGCCGTTATCGGAGCCGCGATCGGCGGCGAGCCCGCTACACAGGTCATCCAGGGCGAAAAGCTTTTCGATTTGATCGTGCGAATGCAGCCGCAGTTCCGGGAAGATCCGCGGGCCATCGGGAATCTCCTTGTGGGTACGCCAAGCGGCCAGCAGATCCCGCTGAAGGAGTTGGCCAATATCAGTATCGGGAATGGCGCCGCATTCATCTACCGGCAGAACAACTCTCGCTACACTGGCGTTCAGTACAGCATCCAGGGCCGGGACCTGGCGGGCGCCGTCGCCGCCGGGCAGCGCGCGATTGCCCCGATTGTGAATTCCCTTCCGGAAGGTTATCGCGTCACTTGGGGCGGTGAGTACAGCGAGTATGTGGCCGCCAGAAAACAGCTTGACGTGATCGGCCCGCTGACCGTTCTGCTTATTTTCCTGATCCTTTTTGCGCTCTACGGAAACTTTAAGTTCCCTATAGCCATTGCGATCGGCGTGGTCACAACGGAGCCGGTTGGGGCGCTGCTGGCGCTGAAGTTCAGCCATACGCCTTTCAGCGTATCGTCGGTCCTCGGACTCCTCGTGCTCATGGGCGTATCGACGGAGATGGCGGTTGTCCTTTATTCCTACATCAACAAGTTACGCCTGGAAGGGAAAGGCATCCGGGAAGCGACGCATGAAGCTGCGTTGCTACGGTTGCGGCCCATCATGATGACG
>JAKASH010000115.1 GCA_021828225.1 Acidobacteriota bacterium
ACGGGTGGCCGGGTCCTGGGAGAATCGATCGACAAGAAAGCCGTGTTCGCCGTCCCAGTCGAACGCAAAGGTGTCCACGTGCTGCCCAAACCGGCCCCCGAAGGGAGCGCCTTCCCAGTTGGCCTGGTAGCTCACGTGGTTACGCCACTCGTCGTCGAGATAATTCGTCGCATAGTCGTAATACGGATACGCGGCCGTGTGGCCGTCATAGGAAGGCGTAAACGGAGCGTCCTGGCCGAGGTCGAGAGAAACCTGCCGCGATCGCGAATAAGTGAACGTCAGTTGCTGGTCCCAGGAAGAGCTGGTCTGATTGTGGATCGAGAACGCCGCATAGCCGTCGCGCCGCCGGAACCAGGCATCGTTAATCGGAGGCCCGAAAGCCGTCTGCCCCGGAGTTCCCGCCAGGCTGAATTCGCCCATCGTGATCACGCGCAGAGTCGTTGCTTTTCCCAGTTTCAAGCCAAAGTTTCCCGAAAGCGAGGTGACGTGGAAAAAGTCGTTCGGTATCTGGTTGTCGGTGCTGAAGCGGCCGCCTTCCAGGCTGTAGTCGAAGGGGCCGTAGCCGCCGGTGACGGACCCACGCCCGTCCCATGTCGAGTTCTTGCCGCCTTCGCCGCTGAAAGAGAAGTGGGGGCGTTTGGTTTCCGTGCTGCCCTGCCGCGTAAAGAGTTGTATCACGCTGGTCATTGCGTCCGAGCCAAACAAGGCGGAGTTCGCGCCGCGCACGACTTCCACCCGCTGGAGATTGTTCGTCGTCAGCGTGCTGAAGTCAAAATTCCCGCCGGGCACGTTCAGCGGAATGCCGTCGAGCAGCACCTTGTTGTAGTCGCTGTCGCCGCCGCGAACAAACACGCTGGTCACGCCACCCGGAGCGCCGTTGCGCACCACCGTCACGCCCGGAAGCGATTGCAGCAGGTTGCTGACCAGAGGCGTATTCTCGTCCACAATCTGTTTGCGTGTAATCACGCTGGTGCTGGCCCCGATCTGGCTGGTGGCCGCCTCGGTCCGCGTGGCCGTCACCACCACTCTTTCATGCAGAGGCGCCAAGGGCAGCACGAGACGAACCTTTGCGCCGGATTTCGCTCTTGCGCTCGCCTCGCCAAAGCCCGCAAGGAAAACTTTAAGTGTGTAAGTTCCATCTGCGAGGCCCTGGAAATGGAATTGTCCCCGCTCATCGGTCACGGTGCGGGCAACTTCCTTCCCCCGCCCCCCAAGCAGATGCACGGTAGCGCCGGGAACGTCCGCCCCTTTAGGGTCAAGAATCGTACCCTGAAGCGTCGCCGCCCTTCCGGCGACGGCGCCCATCAAAAACAAGAAGAGAAACAAAGGCCACTGATAACGGCCTGCCCTCATAGTTCCATCCTTTCTCCCCGCTTTCATCGCGGGAGTTCCGGACGGAAGGACACATGGAGAAACAGCCTGAAAAACAAAAAACCTTCCCAGTTCCTCAAAACGGAACCGGAAGGCTTCGGCAATTCTTCCTCAGTCCTCTTTCCGTCGAAGAGTCCATCTCAGCATCAGCTCCTGGGCAGGCTTCCTGGCTTTCGGGTCATCGCGGGACCTTCCGCCTTCCCATCCCGGTTCTACGGGACAGTGGCTTTCCAGATGGAAGATCCAACTCGCCGATTACAGTGGCGGGACCGCGGCCGATTTGCACGGCCTTCCCTTTTAACCCCGCACGCGCGGGGCACCACAGGAACTCAATTTTTCAAAGAACAACTGACGGCATTGAATCTAGCACCGAGGGCTACCGGTCGTCAACAACATCCGCCGGCAGACCGCGGTCACGGGGCTTTACTGTAGCGGCGGTGTCCTCACCGCCGGCTCCTGCAGCGTTCGCTTTCTAACGCTGCGGTTCTTGCGTTGGGTGAAGGCAGTCAGGGTTAAATCGCAGTTGGATTTAACCGTAGGTTCTTCAAGGGAAAATCCTGCCAGTCAGTGTCTTGTACGCTGACCTTGATGGCTACCCATTCGGCCCTGCGGTGAGAAGATCGTGAATCTCACGCGCAAAGACGCTCTCATCGGTGAGCCCGACGTATTCGGCGTAGATCCGCCCATCGCGCCCAATCAGGATACTTGTGGGGGTGCCGAAGATGCCTCCGTACAGATCCCCCACCTTGTCACTTGCCAAAACCACCGGATAATTCATTTGGAACTGTTGATAGAACCGCCGGACGGCGTTGGCGTCGTCTTCTGAGATTTCGTCCATCCCAATGATCCGAAGGCCCTGTGGCCCGTATCTTGACTGCAAATCTATCAATCCCGGGATTTCCATCCGGCACGGACCGCACCAGGTTGCCCAGAAATTCAACAACACGACCTTGCCCCGAAGGTCTTTCGTGTTAATGGTGCTGCCACTGAGCGAGGTCAGCGTGAAGTCAGGCGCCATGGGATGCGCGCCGGCACGCCTCGCCACAGGAGCTGTCGCAGGAGCGATCCAGTATCGGTTGACAAGGTAGAGGCCCGCCGAAACGACGATGCCCAGCACGATGCCCAAAATGATCCTCTTAACCCTCATGAAATGCTTCCTGTCGGAAAAACTCAAACTAACCTCGCGGCTAGCGCATCGCGATTCTTGCGATGTGTCCGGCCGTCGACAATCACGAAATAGCTGGTCGCTACGGTTAAATCGTAGTTGGATTTAGCCGTGGGTCCTGCAAGGCAAAAGCGAGTAGCGCAGACCGCCGTAGTTGCGGTCTGCGGGTCTTTTCTTGGCATGGGATGGGTCCCGACGGTACAAAGAAGCGCCGGAGCCTGACATGGCGATAGAATTCAACGCCGAGAACGCCATCATCAGAAAAACTACCCAATCCCCTCTCTTGTGCCAACCCGATTAATGCGCGCGAGAGAAATGTTCGTGGACGATCTGCCATTTGTCGCCGTCGCGCACAAACACGTGGCTGCCGCGGCCGTGAATGGCATGCCGGGGGCGGCCCTCGCCGAGCTCGACCGACCAGGTGAACGTAACCACGGCGGTATCGTCAAAGGCCTGAACCTGCGGCTTGACGATGCCGTATTTCATCTTGCTGCTGGCGTGCTTGTAATACTCGAAGGTCTTCCGCATGGCAGCGCGCCCGCTGATCCGCTGCTGGCGGGTGGAAGAGAATCCGATAACTCGAGGATGGAAGTGTGCAAGGAGATCCTCGATCTTTCCTGCGTTGAAGTCACGAACCATTTCCTTCTCAATAGCCAGAACTGCCTGCTGTGCAGATGCCATGGGATCCCCCTTTCCAAGTGTTGATGGGCCTGTTTGTTATCCCATCGTCAACAAGCTGAACCGATCACTGCTACTGAGGATTGCAAAATAGAACAACATTCATCTTCTGTAGCGGCGCTCGGTGAGCGCCGAAAGCCGACGGTCGCAGACGCCGCTACAACACTTGTTCTCACTCTATTTAGCAATCCTCGTTAATTGATCCAATGGTCCGGATCATTCTTCTTGTCATGTCTCCGCATATAGACTTCAAACCTTTTCCGTAGCCGGGCCCGCCGCCATTCGTCGTATTCGAGTTGCATGCGCCCGGAAAGTCCGCTCCCCCGCAGGTAAAGGAACGCGATCAGCATGCCGCCCAGGTGGGCCAGGTGAGCAATCCCGGAGCCCGGCCCGGTGATCTCACTGAAAAATTCAATGGCGCCAATAATCACAACGAACCATTTCGCCTTGATGGGAATGATGAACCAGAGAAAAATAGGCCGGTCAGGAAAGGTCAGGCCGTATGCCAGCAGAAGTCCGTAGATGGCTCCGGAACATCCAATCGTGATGGCGAAAGGAGAGCCGAAAAACGAACTCAGCACCACGTCGAAAAGGCCGGCGCCGACCCCTGTCAGAAAATAGAACTTGAGAAACTTTGATTCGCCCCACAGCATCTCGAGGTCTGGCCCGAACATCCAGAGGGCGAACATGTTGAACAGGATGTGAAAAAATCCGCCGTGCAAGAAAAGATACGTAAAGGGCTGCCACAGGTAAAGGCGGTGAACCACCGCAAAAGGCTGCAAGCCGAGGTAAAGGTAAGGAGCCTGCCAGCCAAACAGCCGGAGCGGCAGATAGGTCACGAGAAAGACCGCCGTCGTGACAATGATCAGCCCTTTCACCATCCGCGTGAACGGAGGGAAAAACGACATATACGACTGGCCATAACGAGGCATTAATTGAAGCCTACCATAAGAACTTGTAGAGGTGGAGGGCCGGGACTCAATTCAATGCTTTACGTCTCCGGCGTCACGTTTCGTCCCGCGTCTTGATGGGACTCTTCGATTTTGCCATGAAGTAAAGCAGAATAGCGAGACCGGTGAAGATGATGAGCGCAGCGAGGTTACTCTGCGCAAAATGGGGGAACCAGCGTTGACCCAGCGCAAACTCTTTTTCTTTCTTGAATCCGACCACGGCGGCGAGCGCCAGGCCGCCCAGCGACCCGCCCGCAATCAGGCCCGAACTGAACAGCGCGCCGCTGCCGGTTTCGGATTCCGCCTCCTTCTCGTGGCTGGTTTGCTCCACCAGCCACTTGACGACGCCGCCCACAAAGATGGGAGCCGTGGTCGAGAGCGGCAAATAAAGGCCCACCGCAAACGCCAGCGAGTGGATGCCACACAACTCCAGGACAATCACGGTGAAGGCGCCGAACAGCACCAGCGTCCACGGCAGTTTCCGGGTCAGAATGCCGTTGATCACCACGCTCATCAGCGTGGCTTGCGGCGCCGGGTAATCCGTCGACCCAATTCCCATCACCTGCTGGAAATCGATGTCCTTGCTGGTCGGATCATAGAAGTACCGGCCATCAGGGATTTTGGTTGACCCGATAACGCTCAGCACCTCGTACGTGTGCCCGTCGTAAGTGGTGTTTCCCTGCGGCTTCATCGAGGAAGTGATGGCGACGTCTGAAAAATGCGCGGGCTTGATCTGCGTGGCGCTTTGGTTGAGCAGTTGCATCGTGAACCCGACAACAAAAACGGACGTCATCACGCCAATCGCATAACCGAGCTCCTGCTTGCTGGGCGTGCCTCCTACCAGAAATCCCGTCTTCAGGTCCTGAGTCGTGGCGCCCGCGCTGGCCCCGCCGATGGCGACCACCGCGCCGATGCTCAGAGCGATGGCGGAATACATGCCGCCCGTCCATCCGACGAGGAGAAAAATCAGGCAGGTGCCCATCAGCGTAGCAATCGTCATTCCGGAAACCGGGTTCGAAGAACTCCCGATCAGGCCCACAATCCTTGCCGACACGGTGGCAAAAAAGAAACCAAAAAGGACCATCAGCAGCGCTGAGACCAGGTTGCCGCTGGCTTTGGGATTGATGTGGAACGACAGCAGCGCCCACAGGAAGCCCACCACCAGCACCGAACCTCCGGCAATGACGGGCAGGGGAAGATCGCGAGCGGTGCGTTCCACCTTCAGCGCGCCCACCAGCCTGCTGTTCTTGAGCTGGCCGAAGGTTGATTTGAACGAACTGATGATGGTCGGCAGCGTTCTGGCCAGCATGATGATTCCCGCCATGGTCACCGCGCCCGCGCCGATGTAGCGGATGTAGCTGCTCCAGATTTGCGTCGCGGTCATCTCCCCGATGCGGATGGTGCCGGGATAAATGATCGCCGGCACCTCTGCGCCGAAGAACTTGATGATGGGAATCAGCACCAGCCAGGAAAGCACGCCTCCGGCAACCATCGTTCCCGCTACGCGCGTCCCGATGATATATCCCACGCCCAGGTATTCCGGCGTGATTTCTCCCGCGAACGTCGCGCCGGGATACCAGGCCGGCCGCCACTCCGGTATTGCCTTCCAGAAAAACAGCCCGCCCTGTTCCCCCATCAGGAATTTGTAAACGATGCCCAGCGCCGCCCCGCCAAAAACCTTTCCGGCCTGGATGCCTCCTTTTTCTCCGGTGATCAGAACATCCGCGCAGGCTTTGCCTTCAGGAAAAACGAGGTTCCCGTGCTCTTTCACCACCAGGGCATTGCGCAGGGGAACAACAAAGAGGACGCCGAGCAGGCCGCCGGCCAGCGCCAGCGGGAAAATGCGCCAGTAATCAAGAGTGTAGCCGAGAAAAATCAGCGCCGGCAGCGTGAAGACGGTTCCCGCCGCAATCGATTCTCCCGCCGAGCCCACCGTCTGCACAATGTTGTTCTCAAGGATGGTCGACTTCCCCAGCCATTTGAAAATCGTGATCGAAATGACCGCAACCGGAATCGAAGCGCTGACCGTCAGGCCGGCGCGCAGAGCAAGGTAAACGGAGACGGCACCGAAGATGATCCCCAGAAAAGCACCCAGCAACACGGCTCGAAGGGTAAATTCCGGGATGACAACATTCGCCGGGACGTAGGGCTTGTAAGAGGCCGCAGCGTCTGCCTGGCTTTGAGAATTCAGTTCAGTTGCCATGCTTCACGTTTACAATCGTTGAGACAGGGTGGGCTCGAGACCGGTTCCGGCCGCGCCGGGACTACGCTCCCAGCTTGGCGCGAACCACTTGATTGACGCGCCTGCCGTCAGCATTCTTGCCCGCCAGTTTGGACATCACTGCTTTCATGACCTTGCCAAGATCCTGGGGTCCGGCAGCACCGGTTTCTGCGATCGCGGCAGCTACAGCGGCACCGATCTCTTCCTCGCTTGCTTCGGCCGGCAGGTAGGCCTGGAGGATTTCGATTTCCGCTTCCTCTTTGGTGGCTAGATCTTCCCGGCCACCCTTGCGGAACTGTTCAACCGAATCGCGCCGCTGCTTGACAAGGCTCCGGAGCACGGCAAAGGCCTGATCGTCGCTGAGCGGTTTGCCGAGCTCGATCTGCTTGTGCTTGAGGGCGGTTTTCGTCATCCGCAGCACCGAGAGACGAAGTTCCTCCCGGGCTTTCATGGCAGCCACCAGGTCTCTTTCCACTTGTTCCACAATCGCCATGGGTCAAAATCCTTTTTATGAACTCTCGCCGAATATACCACAATCTGGTGCGAAAACATCATACAACGGCCCAATAAAGGGGGCATGGCTTCAGCCATGCCATAAAGTTGGCCACGGTCAGCGCTCAGTGCGCTGACCGTGGGGCGATTTAACCGTGGTTACCATATTGGGCTGCGGCGGGCCCGGCAACCGACCTCTTCTCCGAAATGCCTTGCCCGGCCGCCCGGGTTACTCCGGATTGCAATCGCCGCCCCTGCTGGTTATCCTGCTGGTAGAGCGGTACTGAGGATTTGAGGCCCTATGAATAGTGCGCATCTTCCTGTGGGAATGGCTCTCGTTGGCGTCACGACAGGTTTTCTTGGTTTAAGGTATTTCAGCAAGGCAAAATCGGGCCGCTTCCGCGCCTGGGGCTGGACTGGCCTGGGGCTGCTGGTCGTCTTTGAGATCTCGCTCGCATTCGGCGTCGGCTGGGTCTCCACTTTTTTCACTCCTTTGTGCTGGACGGCCTATCTGCTGCTCATTGATGCCGCTGTCTGCCGCTTGAAAGGCTCGTCCCGGCTCTCCGATTTGCCGCGCGAATTCTTCCTTCTGGCTCTGGCGTCGATTCCCCTCTGGCTGATCTTCGAAGCCTACAACCTGAGGATGCAAAACTGGACCTACGTGGGTCTGCCCGCCGATGTCATCCTACGCAATTTCGGCTACGCGTGGTCCTTTGCAACCATCTGGCCGGCCATCTTCGAGACTGCGGATTTTCTCCAGGCCCTCGGCTACTTCAGCGAACCGATCTCCCATCATCCGCCCTTCAGCCGGACATACCGAACGGTTTTGGCCCTGGTGGGTCTCCTCTTCGTCACGGTCCCTGTGCTGCTTCCATCGCACATCGGGCAATACCTGTTTGGGCCGGTCTGGATCGGATTCGTCCTTCTGCTGGATCCGTTGAATTATGCCTGGGGTGGGCATTCGCTTCTGCGGGACTGGGAAAAGGGAGAATCCTCCACCTTCTGGAGTTTTATGGCTGCCGGCCTGGTTTGCGGCGTCTTGTGGGAGTTCTGGAACTACTGGGCGGGCG
>JAKASH010000116.1 GCA_021828225.1 Acidobacteriota bacterium
AAACAAGACGGGCCGAAACATGTTTTCCAGGCGAACCATGATGCACTGGAAAACTTTCCGGTGCAACTCCTGCGACACCTTCACGCGTAACCGCAACGCCAGCTCCGGCGAAACCTGCTGCCGCGCCAGCCCGTGCAAGTCGGCCTGAAGGTCTTCGTACCGTTCGAGCTCTACGGTGCACGGAATACAATGGGCCAGGTGGTAGCGAATCGACTGGATCGTTTCCGTCGGACACGCTCCGTCAATATAGTCCGAGAAGTGGCTGCGAATTTCCGAGCAAGATTCAAATATCATATTGACCTGCTCAATCGAGGGGCGAGTTTGCGCTTCAGCGATTCCCGCCCTCGTCGCAAACGTGATTTGACCGTCCCTTCCGCAATCCCAAGAACCTCGGCAATTTCTTCATAGCTGAGACCTTCAATTTCTCTCAGCACCACGACTGCTCGATACGGCTCCGCAAGACTTGCCAGCGCGCGCTTGACCTCTGCCTGGCATTCAGCCTGTTCGTAAACGCTGTAAGGTGTCTCTCCATTATTTCTGTAGATCGCGGATTGTGCGCTGATCTGCAAATCCTCGTCATCCATCGAGAAAGGCTCATGGAAAAGGCGCCGTCGCCAGCTCCTGCGACAGTTGGACGCTTCATGGACGGCAATGCGGTAAATCCAGGTTTTAAGACTGCTTCTTTCGTTAAACTGGCGGATGCCCCGGAGAATCTTGAGCAGAACGTTCTGAAGGACGTCTGAGGCTTCCGCCTGATCAGCCACCATGTGGGAGATCAGGTTGAACAGCGGGTTCTGATAAACGGCCAGCAGGTAGGTAAAAGCCTCCTCTGAGCCCGCTTTCAGTTCCGCCACCAGCGCGGCTTCGTCACTGAGAGTGGGCGCCGTTCGATCGAGAGCGACATCCATTAAACGTACTGTGTTCACTACACCCCCAAGATAGCAGTTTCAAACCTTCACGGCAAGGTGAAGTCGCGTGAGCCTAGCAGGGCAGCTTTTCAAGGACCTCCAAAGTGTCCGCGGGAACGCTTCCCTCGACTGGCCTGAACTTCCGGCAGCCTGTTTCGAACGCGTTGCGGTGCAGGCGGAACCTGTGTGTGACATCGCCTTACGCGATGCCCAATTCGTTCTTCAATCGAACGGGATCAAATGGCGAACAGTGGAAAGCGCGGCCTTCCATTTCGAAGGTGGGCACCCGGCTCTTTCCCTCGTTTACATTCATTACAAACTCGGCAGCCTTGGGAATTTCCTCGATGTTGATCTCTTCGAACTGAAGACCATGGCGGTTCAGGAACTGCTTGGCCCGCCAGCAGTCAGGACACCAAGGCGTGGTATACATTCGTATGATGTGATCCATGATCCCTTGATTGCGATACGAGCGGAATCAGGCACCGGCATGCGGCCTCTCCAGCACTGTGGTTAGCGCGCGCTCCATCAATTGTATGCATATGCAGTCTGGAACACCGGCTGAGGCTGGCTAGCCTCGCTGGAGGGAGCTTTGAAGCTCAAGACCGCATGTGCCGGGCGGTCTCCAGCCGGCACTCGGCTCTGCCCAATTCTTCGCGCGCTTTCTGAATATCATCCTCAGACTCGGGATTACTCTTCAAATACTCTTCGGCTCGCTGGCGGTCGCGTTCAGCCTTCTCAACATCAATCTCTTCCGCCCGCTCCGCATTTTGTGCCAGAACGATCACACGGTCAGGAAGGACTTCGGCAAAACCCCAATGGATCGCCACATAGTGCTCGCTGGCGTTCTGGCGGTACGTAAGCGTTCCAGACTGTAGTTCAGTAATAAGCGGAGCGTGACCGGGAAGGACCCCCAGGTACCCTTCTTTCCCAGGAATTGACACCTCATCCACTTCCTCTTCGGCGACCTCGCGCTCCGGAGTAACAATCTGCAATTGGATGTAAGCAGGAAACGTGTCAGCCATAAGGTCAATTCCTGGAAAACCCTGAGCCTCAGGGCTCTGTCCTATTTTCTACTCCGCTTTAATCTTCTCAGCTTTTTCGAGTGCTTCTTCAATGGTACCCACCATATAGAACGCCTGTTCGGGGATGTCGTCGTGTTTGCCTTCGACCACTTCTTTGAACCCGCGAATCGTATCCTCCAGCTTGACGTATCGACCCTCCAGGCCGGTGAACTGCTGGGCCACAAAGAAAGGCTGCGAGAGGAATCTTTGGATCTTCCGGGCGCGGGCGACAGTCCGCCTGTCTTCTTCAGAGAGTTCGTCCATGCCCAGAATAGCGATGATATCCTGCAGGTCTTTGTATTTCTGCAGAATCGCCTTCACTGAACGTGCCACATTGTAATGTTCCTGGCCCAGGACTCGAGGGTCGAGAATTCGAGAGCTGGATTCCAGAGGATCCACGGCCGGATAAATGCCGATCTCGGCCAACTGGCGGGAAAGGACTGTAATGGAATCCAAGTGCGAAAAGGCCGTGGCAGGCGCCGGGTCAGTCAAGTCATCGGCGGGAACATAGATTGCCTGGACAGAAGTAATGGAGCCTTTCTTCGTCGAGGTAATGCGCTCCTGAAGTTCGCCCATTTCCGTGGAGAGATTCGGCTGATAGCCGACGGCTGACGGCATGCGGCCCAGCAGAGCTGAAACCTCAGACCCCGCTTGAGTGAAGCGGAATATGTTGTCAATAAAGAGCAGCACGTCCTGGCCGGCAACATCGCGGAAGTATTCCGCCACGGTCAGACCCGTCAACCCAACGCGGAGGCGGGCACCCGGAGGCTCGGTCATCTGGCCGTAGATCAGCGCGGCCTTCGATTTTTCCGGATCCCCTGGATGGATAACACCTGATTCCGTCATCTCCAGCAGAAGATCGTTGCCCTCGCGCGTACGCTCGCCGACGCCGGCAAAGACGGAAACACCGCCGTGCTTCATGGCGACATTGTTGATCAGTTCCATGATGATGACGGTCTTACCCACGCCGGCGCCGCCGAACAGGCCGGTCTTACCGCCTTTCAAATAGGGCTCGATCAGGTCCACGACCTTCAAACCGGTTTCAAACATTTCGAAATCAGTGTTCTGGTCTTCCAACGCTGGCGCATGACGGTGAATCGGGAAACTCGTTTCGGCATTGATCGGTCCCAAGTTATCCACGGGCTCTCCGATGACATTCATCACGCGTCCCAGCGTGGCTTTGCCTACGGGCGTTGTGATCGGCTCGCCCGAGTCGATCACCTTCATCCCGCGCACCATGCCATCCGTCGGGGACATGGCGACGCACTTGACGCGGCCTTCGCCAAGATGCTGCTCGACCTCGATAACCACATTGATCGGCTCCGGAACGTCAAACCCGTCCGATACGACCCGAAGGGCGTTGTATATGGGAGGAAGCTCGGCCTCTTCGAACGCTACCACGACAACAGGCCCGATCACCTCTACAACTTTCCCGTTCTTCTGTTCCGTCATGACTCTCCCTTTGTTGCTCTATCGTTCCTCAGCAAGCGCCACCTGGAGATGAAATATTCCGCCGTGTTTCAATACTCCAAGGCCTGCGCCCCGCTCACAACTTCAATGATCTCTTTGGTAATTCCAGCCTGGCGCAAACGATTCAATTTCAACCTGAGCGTTTCAATCAGCTCGTCGGCATTGTTGGTCGCTGAATCCATCGCCGTCATCCGTGCCGCATACTCGGCAGCCTGCGACTCCAGCAAAGCCCGGAAAACCTCCACTTCGACATAGCGGGGCAAAAGCACCTTCAGAATTTCAGCGGGCGGCTGCTCATAAATGTAGTCAACCAGGAATTCGCCGGGGGGAGGCACAAGCGGTTCGATGGGAAGGTATCGCTCCACCTTCACATTCTGGGCCATCATGGATTTGAATTCGTTATAAACGAAATCAACCGCATCAACCGATTCCTCGGTGTAGAGCTCGATAATTTTATCCGCCAGCTCTTTCGCGTGTGAAAACTCCAGTTGCCTGAAGATGTTGACATACTCAGCCGTAATCTTGACCGCGCGCCTGCGAAAAAAGTCACGCCCTTTACGCCCTACGGCCACCAGCGACACCTTGTCCCGGCCGCGCTCCCGTATGTAATTCTCTGCCGTGCGAAGCAGATTGGCATTAAAGGCCCCGCACAGTCCGCGATCTGCGGTGACGACCACCAGCAGGATCTTCCGCTCCGGGCGGCGGGCCAGTAGCGGGTGTTCCTGCTGTTCGAGACGGGCTGCGAGGCTTTCAAGCAGCTCCATCATTTGATTGGCGTAAGGGCGCGCGCTATAGATGCGTTCCTGAGAACGCCGCAGCCTTGATGCAGCCACCACCTTCATGGCGCGAGTAATCTGCCTTGTATTTTTGACCGACCCGATGCGGCGCCGAATATCTCGTAAGGTTGCCAATTCCCTCTCGCCTCACACTTTCGCGGCTTCGCGCTCTGCCTTGAATTTCTTCTTGTAATCCTCAAGCATCTTGTGAATTTCCGAACGGAGCGAGTCATCAAGCTGCTTCTTTTCGACGATCTTCCTTCCAAGCGCCGGATAAGAAGCGTCCAGGAACTCATAGAGTCCTAATTCGAATTTCCGGCACTCGTCCACTTCCAAGTCATCAAGAAATCCCTGGGTGCCGGCAAGAATTGCAATAATCTGCTTTTCGACAGACAAGGGCGAATACTGATCCTGTTTGAGGATTTCAGTCAGCCGGCGTCCGCGCCTGAGCTGAGCCTGCGTCGCCCGGTCCAGGTCGCTGCCGAATTGTTCGAAGGCTGCCAGTTCGCGGTATTGTGCAAGATCCAGCCGCAACGTTCCGGCTACTTGTTTCATGGCTTTGATCTGTGCGTTTCCGCCTACTCGCGAGACCGACAGTCCTACGTTGATGGCAGGACGGATACCACTGTTGAACAGGTCTGTTTCAAGATAAATCTGGCCATCCGTGATGGAAATGACATTCGTGGGAATATAAGCGGAGATATCCCCCGCTTGCGTTTCGATAATCGGAAGCGCGGTCAAGGACCCCCCGCCCAATTTGTTGTTTAACTTTGCCGCTCGCTCCAGAAGCCGCGAATGAAGGTAGAAAACATCACCAGGATAGGCCTCGCGCCCCGGAGGCCGGCGCAGCAGCAGCGAAATCTCGCGATAAGCGACAGCGTGCTTGGAAAGGTCATCGTAAATTACTAATGCGTGCCTGCCCCGGTCTCGGAAATACTCACCGATGGCACAACCCGCGTAGGGTGCCAAGTACTGCATGGGAGCGGGATCCGTGGAGCTTGCCTCGACGACGATCGAGTATTTCATCGCATCGTACTGCTCAAGAGTCTTGATGACCTGGGCAATCGTCGAGCGCTTCTGGCCTATCGCAACGTAAATACAGATGACGTCTCCACCGCGCTGGTTGAGAATGGTATCAAGCCCAATCGCGGTCTTGCCGGTCTGCCGGTCGCCAATGATCAGCTCTCGCTGGCCACGTCCAATGGGAATCATGGTATCGATGCCCTTCAAGCCTGTTTGCAGCGGCTCGCGTACAGGCTGGCGGTCCACCACGCCGGGAGCCAGTTTCTCAAGAGGGTTGAATTCATTAGTGGCGATGAGTCCCTTGCCGTCAGTGGGCTGTCCCAGCGGGTCAACGACACGGCCAACCAGGGAGTCACCCACAGGAACCGACATGATGCGCTTGGTCCGCTTAACGACGTCACCTTCCTCGATCTTGGTGTAGTCCCCAAGCAGCACCGCACTGACTTGATCTTCTTCCAGGTTCAGGGCCAGGCCCGAGACGCCGTGGGGAAGTTCGAGCAGTTCGGTCGCCATCACTTTCTCAAGCCCGTGGATGCGCGCCACACCATCTCCGACGGACATCACGGTGCCAACCTCGCTCACACTCACGGTGCGGTCAAAGTTTTCGATCTGCTCACGGATGATTTCTGTAATCTCGTCTGGTTTGATTTTTGCCATGTCTCTATACTTTCGCCGGCTGCAAGGTCAGGAATCACCTCTACAGCGAGTCTGGGTGTACCTGCAACCAGGCCTTTCACATTTCCAAATTCTATCTTTAGCAAGACGGTGAAGATACGAATCTCGTAAAAAACCAAAAGCGAAGAAGAACTATTCATTGGCAGTTCTCCTCGCTAAACGACGCTTCAATCTACTTGGAATAATGAATATGGTAAAGGGCTTTTTACTTTCCGGCTAAGTCGATGTCAACTGCCCACGAAGGCGCTCAAGGTATCCCTGGGCTGAACCGTCATAAATAGTACTGCCGACCCGGGCCTGTACTCCTCCTAATAATTTCTCCTCGCGACGGAACTTCATCTCCACTATCTTGCCGGTCAACTCTGCAAACTTTCCTCGCAACGCTTCCTCCTCATCGGAGGTCAAATCCTGAGCAAAGAGGACTTGTACCTCAACAATACCAAGTCGCTCATTGGCAACCTTCCGGAATGCCTGCAAGACTTCCTCCAGCAGCGACATGCGGTAGTTCACCAGCAGAACCCGCAGAAAGTTCCCCGCGGTTGGAGATGTCCCGAGCCGTTCGAGGATCGCTTCCAGGACGCTTCGCTTCTGCTCCACGGGGATCGTGGGGCTGATCAGAACCTGCCGCAAGTCTTCGCTTTCCCGCCAGATGGTGGCAAACTCCTCAAGTTCCTTGGATATTGCACCATAGTCCCCCTTCGGGCCCAGGACATCAGCGAGAGCTCGCGCGTACCGGCTGGCAATGGCCATCGACATACTCTGTAACCTTCCCGTCTCCAACCACTTGGCGGAGATCAAACACCCCGGAGATTCCCGCCGTTTAATTACTCTTCATTTTTGAGCTTAGATCATCAAGGAAAAAACTAACCAGCTGTTTGCGGTTTTTTTCGTCCATCCGCTGCCGGATCATGCCGCGCGCCTGCTCAAGCGCTTGTTCCACAACGTAGTCTTTGAGTTCGAGCTTGGCCGCATTGGCCGCAGCCTGAATCTGGGCTTTGGCAAATTCTTCAATTCTGCGAGCCTCGTCGTTCGATGCCTGTCGCATTCTCTCCTGCTCGTCCGCAATCTCAGCCTCCGCCCGCTTCTTCAGAGTCTGGACTTCATCCTGCAACCCAGCCAATTTCTTTTCTGCGTCAGCAAGCCTGGCTTGCGACTTCTCGAGCGCCTGGCGGCCTTCTTCGAGACTTTTTCGAATCGACTCCGAACGTTCATCAAAGAACGCCCTGCCACGCTTCCGATACAGATAGACAAGAAGTCCGACAAGCAGGAGGAAGTTGATCGTGTCAAAAATAAGTTCGTGACTGACTTTAAGGCCATGGCCACCCTCGGCTTCCTTTGCGGCAGGAGGAGCGGCGGCAAACACGGGCACTCTGGCGGCGTAGACAAACCCCAACAAACACACCCCGAGAAAACAAACTCGCAACACCCGTCTCATGCTTGCACGTCTCCCTGCCCGCCCTCGGAGAGGCGAGGAGCAAAGAAAGAATTCGTCACTTCCACGGCCAGCGATTCCACTGCCGTGCGCAAGGTGATCTTGGCCATCGCCGCCTCCCTCTCAAGATCGGCTTGGGCATCTTTCACCAAAGATTCTGCATGCCGGCGTGCTTCCTGGATCCTGCCCTCGCGTTCGCTCAGAGCCCTGTTACGGGCCTCCTGCCTATAATGGTAGATCTCCTGCCGGGCCGCCTGCACCTCCCGTTCGTATTCCCGAAGCCGCTCCTCCGCCGTGACAGCCTGTTGCCGGGCCTCAGCAAGGGCCCCGCTTGTGGCTCTTGCGCGCGCATCCAGAGTTTGCGAAAGGGGCTTAAAAAACAGGCGGTCGAGAAACGCCAAAAGAAATAGGACGAAGACAACAGTCGGGATGGTTTGGGCAAAAAGGTGCCCGAGCTGAGTAGTTATTTGGCCCATCGGTATCAGCCAGCCCCACAGATTTAAATCCCTAGTGATTACAAAAGATTAGAAATTTAGCACGCCATTCTTCCGCGTGTCAAGAAAAG
>JAKASH010000117.1 GCA_021828225.1 Acidobacteriota bacterium
TCCCCGCTCGGCAGGATTCAGATCCAGAGTGTGAAACAGATCAACAAACCGGAAGGTGTCCAGAACTGTTCCCGCGCTATTGGCAAAGGCTTCTGCCGCGACGATGTTCATGCCCCAGGCAGTCAGAGCCCCTGTTAAAGAAGCAAAAAGGCGTGGCCGGTCCTGGGTCATGACCATGAGCTCCCAATAATGTTCATGATTCTCGAGGACGGTCTGGACCGGGTTCGCGGAAAGTCCCTCCGCCATGCGACGGTGCGTCTCAATTTCTTCAGGAGTGTGGATCCGAAGGTAACGCTTCGGAAAACCTTCGAGGAATTTGCCGGCACCTTCCGGCATCTGTTCGGCTGGATCATGGGAAGCAAGGCCACACGCCGCTGAGCTCATCTGCTCCGCTGGCAGAATCCGGTCATTGTCCAGGCTGCGAGCGAGCGCGTTCGAGGTGGCGGCGTAGAGTGTCCAAAGCATCTCCGCTTTCCACGGGGTCAGCGCTTCCGGATTGACCGATTTGATATCCGCGTAGGTCAACAGGCAGAGCATTTTGAGGCGATTGGGAGATCCTACAACCTCCATCAAATGACTGACCGTGGCCGGATCGAAGACGTCCCGGCGCTGAAATGCAATCGACATCTCAAGATGGCTGCGGACCAGGAAGCGGATGGTCTGGCGGTCTTCCTCTTTCACGTGCAGGCGGTCAAAAATCTGTTCGACAGCCTCGATGCTGCCATCCGTGTGGCGCTGGACCGGCATGCCCTTGCCGACATCGTGAAACAGCAGGGAAAAGATCAGAAGGTGCGGGTCCTCCAGTTCCGAGAGGATTTCACCGAATTTGCGGTCCCACTCGCTGTCGGCGTTTCTCAGGTCGCAAAGATTCTGGATGGCCAGCAGGGAGTGCTCGTCGACCGTGTAGCGATGATAGAAATCCCTGATCACCAGAGCGTCGATGGCGCGAAACTCAGGGAAAAACTCCTCCAGCCATCCCAGCCTGTGCATGGTCCGGAGTGCCTCGATGGCGTGGGGCAAAGATAGAATCCGGCAAAAGTGCTGCCAGAAATCCGGATAATCCTGGCAGCCGAGGCCGCCGGCCAGAGCCTGCTCCACCCATGTCTCCGCCTCACGGCTCAATTCCAGTCCGTGGCGCGCGACAAACTCAAACAGCCTCATCAGATAACCGAGATCACGCGCTTCAGCGGGCAACCGAAGGAAGATTCTCCCCCTTACTGCCGAAAAGTCGAGGTTTGAGACGCGCGACCTCCAGTCCCGGTACAGGTTGTAGAGGGCCAACTGTCCGGGCTGGACTTCTTCAATGATCTCGCTGGCCAGTCGATTGACCGTGCGAGCGTGACGGAAATACGCGCGCATCCAATCAGCCGCATTGATCCTCTCGCCGAAGCTGATCCCAATGCCCTTGCCGGCAGCCTCTTCCTGCAACTCGTAGCTCAGCCGGTTGTCGTCGCGTTCCTGGAGGTAATGGAGAAAACACCGTGTCGCCGACAGGAACTGAAACGCCTGGCTGGCGGCATCGCGGTGGTGGGGAGGGAAAAGATCATCGCTGGATTTCCAGTTCCCGTTTGACTCCAGTGCTGAAATCACCGTGAGCCAGCGAGCCACATGAAAATCCCGAAAGCCTCCGGGCACTTCCTTGATATTGGGCTCGAGGTGAAAAATCGTGTTCGAATATTTGCGATGACGCAGGCGGGTCATCTCAATCAAATTGCTCAGCAGAGTCTTTCCCTCTTTGCTGAGGAGCCGCGGAATATTGGCATCGTGAAGTTCTGAGAAAAGGCTGGCCGAGCCCGCAACATAGCGGAGATCGACCAGCGCGACGTTGAATTCCAGGTTGTCCCGGTGCAGCACGCTCGAATCGTCGAGCGTTCTGCAGGTCTGCGAGGCGCGCAGGCCCAGGTCCCACAGCGAACGGACAAATTCGCCAATGGGCTCCCGGTACTGCGCGAGCGTCGAGCTTTTTCCAGACATGAATAAGAGATCGATGTCGGAATGCGGGAAGAGTTCCTGCCTGCCATATCCGCCCAGCGCGACAACGCACAGGTCGTCCGGCATTTCGGTCCGGCCGAAAATATGGGCCTGGTAAAGCTCCTGGTTGACCCGATCGACAACCTGGGATCGCGCAACTGCGGCCGCCTGCCCGTCACCGGAGGCTTCGAAGGCGCTGCGGATCCGTTCAAACTCCCGACTACAAAACTCATCGAGCGACATTTTCAGGGGTGAGGATAGCATGCGGTTACATTATAAGGGGGCGAACATCCCGGACCAATTAAATCAGCTTATGGATGGCATAAAAGGCGACTGGGCAGGCACATGAGCAACGTCGGTTGCGCCTCCTGGAGGCTTGTGGAAGAGGGAATTCCGGAAGTGACAGGTTAATTCAACGCCAGCTCGGCCCGGTTACGGCCCGCCTTCTTGGCTTCGATCAAGGCGGTGTCTGCGGCTGAGATGAGTTCGTGGGCCTGATGGTTATCGCAAGCTGCCGCGATTCCAACGCTGATGGTGACGGGGAACTCGCCTTCAAAAGTCTTGATGGTTTCCTGGGAGATCTGGGACCGGACCCTGTGGGCCTGGCTCATGGCTCCGGTGCGGTCGCATGCGGGCGAGACAATGACAAACTGGCCTCCGCCGTAACGCCCCATCGAGTCATAGAGCCGGATGGAACTGCGAATCCTCCGGGCTGCCTCCCGCAAGACAGCATCCCCGGCAAGGTGCCCGTGCGTGTGGTTGATCTGCTTGAGATGATCGATGTCGGCCATGAGCACCGAGAGGTGAGAGTTCTGCCGCCGGGAGCGGTGGAGTTCTCGATGAAGGATTTCAAGGATAGACGACCGGTTCCATAGTCCGGTGAGCGGATCGTGGGTGGTCTCAACTTTGATGGCATCGCGGGCCGCCTGGAGCTGGTCTTCGAGTTCAATGATGCGCCTTGCTGCGCGCAGCCGGGCCTTCAGTTCCTGCGCGCCGTAGGGCTTGGGAAGGTAGTCATCCGCGCCGGCCTGGAAACCGCCGTTCACGTCCTCGGTGGCCTGCTTTGCGGTCAGCAAGAGCACGTACGTGGGCACGGGGGCATCATGCTGCCTGATCCTTTGGCAAACCTGGATGCCATCCATCCCCGGCATCATCCAATCCAGGATGGCGATCCTGGGGCGCGAGCTGTCTTGCAATGCGCCCCAGGCTTCCTCGCCATTGGAAGCCACCGTCACCTCGTACCCCCATTTATTCAGGAGAATCTCCAGCAGGCGGCGGCTGACGGGTTCGTCGTCGGCGATCAGGACGTTCATCCTGCCACCTCGCTTTTCGGGGTCTCAATCTCGGCCAGCACGCGCCCCACTTCCGTTTCAAGGTCGCGGAAGGCATCCTGGGCGGGTTCCAGGTCTCCCTCGCGGGCCAGAGCCTCCAAGCGCGAGGCTGCCTGGACAGACTCCTCAGAGGCGAAGTTGCTCAGCGATCCCTTCAGGGTGTGGGCGCCGCGCTCGATAGCCGCAGCGTCCTTACGTTCGACCGCCTTCCGGACCTTGCCGAGCGCTGCCGGAGCTTCGGATGCAAACAACTTGAGCAGATCGCCGAAGAGTTCGGAATCGCCCTCGACCCTTGCCAACCCGCGTTTCCAGTCGATCGCCGGTTTGGCGACCCTCTTCGGTCCGGACTCGGCACGGGCCCCTCCGGCGCCCGTGCGCGTTTCCTCAATCGCCCTGATCAGCAGGCGAGCCTCAACCGGCTTGGCGACGTAGCCATCCATGCCGGCTGCCAGGAATCGTGCGCGGTCACCCTTCATCGCGTGCGCGGTCATGGCGATGACCGGGAGATGCGCTGACGTCCCATGTTCCAGCGCCCGGATGGCCGCCGTCGCCTCCAGGCCGTCCATTTCCGGCATCTGCACGTCCATCAGGACAACGTCAAAGCGATTGAGGCCTGAGCTTTGGACTGCTGCGACAGCTTCACGTCCGTTCTCGACCGCCGTCACCTGATAACCGGACTTTCTTAACAGGTGTTCGGCAAGCTGGCGATTGACCAGGTCATCTTCAGCCAGAAGGACCCGAAGAGCCCGGCGCTGCTCACGCAAGGTATGCCGTGTAATCAGTTCAGCATCTTTCGCATCTTTCCGGTGCGGCGCCAGAGCCAGGAAAATGGCTTGCAACAGATCCCGCTCTTTGATGGGCTTGTGAAGGTATGCTGCGATGCCCAGCTCGCGACATCGGGCGGCATCACCGCGGCGCCCGGCAGAAGTCAGCATCATGATGGTTGTTCCGGCGAGTGTGGGATTCTGTTTGATTCTCTCAGCCAGCGTAAACCCGTCCATGTCCGGCATGCAGGCGTCAATCAGTACCAGGGGGAATGGCTTCCCGGCAGCCGTGGCTCGTTCCATGGCTGCGAGCCCGGTCCAGCCACCGTCAGCCATCGCAGGTCTCATTCCCCAGACGACCAGCATCTCTTCAACGATGCGCCGGTTCGTCGCATTGTCATCCACAACCAGTGCTGCCAACCCCCGAAGGTTCGCGGTTTCGAACGGAGCCACGGCATGCCCTTTTGACATCGAAGGACAAAAGTGCGCGATAAAGTGAAAAGTACTGCCTTTCCCTTCCTGGCTTTCCACCGAAAGACGCCCTCCCATCAATTCGACAAGTTGGAAGGAGATCGTCAGCCCCAGACCTGTCCCGCCGTACCGGCGTGTTGCGGAATTGTCGGCCTGAGTGAAGGGCGCAAAGATCATCTGCTGCTTATCGGCGGGAATGCCAATCCCGGTGTCGGTGACGGTGAAACGCAGAACGATCTCCTTCTCGGTCTGCGATTCCATCCTGACCTGCAGAACAACTTCTCCATGATCGGTAAACTTGATGGCATTGCTCACCAGGTTTACGACGATTTGCCGCAAACGGGTCGGGTCACCCTGCAGCCAGTAAGGCACGTCAGGCGCCATGTGCAGAGCCAATTCCAGACCCTTCTGGTGAGCGCGCAGCGAAAGGGTTTTCAGAGTGTCTCCGAGAGCGTCACGCAACTCAAAGTCAATCGGGTTGAGGTCAAGGCGGCAGGCCTCCATCTTTGAAAAGTCCAGGATGTCGTTGATGACCGTCAGGAGAGTTTCGCCGGAAGCCCTCAACATGGTCAGATACTCGCGTTGTTCCTCGGAAAGCTCGGTGTTCAGAGCCAGCTCGGCCATGCCCAGGATGCCGTTCAAGGGCGTTCTGATTTCGTGGCTCATGTTGGCAAGAAACTCACCTTTTGCCCGGTTGGCAGCTTCTGCTGCTTCCCGGGCCCTCTGTGTTTCGAGCTCAGCTTGTTTCCGGGCTGTAATGTCGCGGGCAATTCCTTGCAACCCGACGGGATTCCCATCTTCGCAAATCAGGCGGCTGCAGACCTCCAGCGGAACTTTGCGACCGTTCCTGGTGATGATCTCCATGTAGTCGGTGGTCGGCGCACCATCCTGCAGCTTTCGCTGGAACATCTGTTGGATCGGCTGGCGGTATTCTTCCGCAATATATTGCGAAAGATCGGCGCCAAATGCTTCCGTCCGGCTGTAGCTTGTCAGCTCTTCAGCGGCCCTGTTGATGGAGGTCAGCTTTCCTTCCAGGTCGGTGGTAAAAATGATGTCATTGGCGTTCTCAAATAAATCCTGGTATTTCTTTTTCAGCGCCACCTCGCGGCGTGCCCATTCCCGCAGCAGCGCCCTTTGGCTGCGAATCCGTCTTCGGAGCATTTCAGCACAAAGGAATGAAACGAGGATCAGAATTGCTGCAATGCTCAGGGGCCAGTTCGAGTGGCGCAGTTCTTTTATGACCGCTGCTCCGGGCAAGCTACTGCCATTGGCAAGGACCGGCGGGCAGGTATCAGGAAAACGGAAGGCTCCCGGACGCTCCAGAAGTCTTTCCTGCAACTGAGGTCCGGCGCTGCCCCTTGAGGAACATGCCAGCAGACTGCCTTGGGATCCCAGCGCGATGCACAGCAATAGCGCCGCAGACATTGCAACCACTAACAACCGGCGATCAACAAGGAGATGCGCTATTGATCGAGTCTTCCAAATCGGCAGCATGCGAACTTTCTTCAGGGCCTTCTCATTCAAATTGGGACTTAAGCAACTTTTCATAGCAGTCGGGACAAATCCCGTGGCTGAATTCCGCCTCCGAGTGCTCACTAATGTAGGTTTCAACCTGTTGCCAGTAGTCCTCGTCCTTACGGATTTTTTTGCAGTACATGCAGATGGGCAATAAGCCTCGCAATTGTTTAACCTGCCTGAGTGCCATTTCCAGATCGTGGACTTGTTCGGCAAGTTTGCTCTGCAGATCCTGGACGCGCATTCCGACCCGGACGCGGGCCCGCAATTCAGCATGGTGGAAAGGTTTGGTCACATAGTCGTTGGCCCCGGCCTCGAGGCCCGCAACAATGTCGACATAATCATTTCGCGCCGTCAGCAGGATGAGATAGCGGGCCGGCGTGGCGGGCATGGCGCGGATGCGCCGGCAAATGGCCAGGCCGTCCATCCCCGGCATCATCCAGTCGAGAATCGCCATCGGGGGCGCGTCCGGCCTGGTCAGGGACTGCCAGGCTTCAGTTCCATCCCTGGCGATAATGACCTCGTGGCCCCATTTCTCCAGCGCCTTTTGCAGCATCCGCAAGGAAACCGGGTCGTCGTCTGCGACAAGAATTCGCGCGACTTCGCGCTTTGTTTCCGGCTGATTCTCCGCATCGGGCATAGCGTTTCCGTCCTGTCCAGGCTCCCTCTCAGTTTTGCCGAATCTTCTGGATCGCCTGCGACAGTTCTTCGAGCGTGTAGGGCTTTTCCAGGAACTGGGCGCTGCCTGCCTCCCCGAGTTCGCGTTTCACGCGTCCGGAGTTATATCCGGAAGAAAGCACAACTCTCACTTCGGGATTGATGTTCCGCAACAGGGCATAAGCGTCCAGTCCGCTCATCTCCGGCATGATCATATCGAGCAAAACACAATCGATTTCCTGCCACTGGCGTGAATAGATCTCGCAGGCCTGGCTTCCATTCGCTGCGGGGACCACGTTATAACCAAGCCGGGCCAGTCCCTTTTCGAGGAATTCAAGAACTCTCGGCTCGTCGTCCACCACAAGGACGGTGCCCCGCCCGGAAATCATCTGCTTCGGTTCTGAGCTGGCAGCGCGCGGGCGTTCGGTGAAAACGGCTGGCAGATAGAGCGCAAATTCGCTTCCCTCACCGGGCCTGCTGCTGACGGCAACGAACCCTCCTTCCGCCTTGACAACCCGATCGACCATGGCAAGTCCCAGGCCGGAGCCCTGGCCGGGCTGTTTGGTGGTGAAGAGAGGAACGAAGATTTGTTCCATGATCTCCGCCGTCATTCCAGTGCCGGTGTCGCGAACGGCGATTCGCACATATCGGCCGGGCGTGTTCGCGGGAGGGAGCTGCCGGTCCTTCCGGCTGAGCGTCTGCAAAGTTGCCTCGATGGCCAGCGTGCCACCCTGGGGCATGGCGTCGCGGGCGTTAAGGCAGAGATTCAGGATTGCCTGTTCAAGGCGGTTGCGGAAGCCTTTGATGCAAGGCAGTTGCGGGTCGATCCGGCGATCGATCCGGATCTTACGATCGAAGGTTCGGGTAATGATTGTCAGGATCGCACCGATGAGTTCACCTGCGTCGATGGTTTTCCTGTCGGCCTCGTCGGTCCTTGAAACGTCGAGAAGCTGCCGGGCCAGGCAGGCGGCGTTCCTGGCAGACTCTTCGATGATCTTGAGGGGTTCGTGCAGGGGATCAGCGGGCGCCAGGCGGACGCGCGCCAGAGAAGCAAAGCCAAGGATGACTTCCAGCGCGTTGTTGAAATCGTGCGCGACCCCGCCGGCCAGCATGCCCAGGGTCTGAAGTGCCTGTGCGCGATAGAGTTCGCTTTCAAAGCGGTTGCGCTCTTCCGCCTCTTTTCGG
>JAKASH010000118.1 GCA_021828225.1 Acidobacteriota bacterium
TGTTTTCTGTGAGTTGGTACAGCAGAAAGTCCCCTTTTCCACAAGCTTTTCAACAAAGCTGTTGAAGACTTTTTATTGAAGAAATAAATGGGGTTTATAGCAATTCCCCGCTCAGGCGAAGCCCCCCGCCAGCACAGCCGGGAATGTGGCCTCGGCTGTGCGATTGCTGAGCAGGATTGGCCTGCCATTCAGGAGCGAAAGCTGTCCACTCAGGGATGAGACGGAGCCGCCGGGGTGGTAGAAGACTCGCCCGAAGCATCCCCGGGCGTCTTGAAGTAATCGGGGTCCATCCAGATATTGGCTTTAGCCTTCAGGTCATCCAGGGTGGTCTTGAGCTTCTGCTGTCGCAATGAGGCCTCAATTTGTGATGAGACGGCTTGCATGTCCGGCTGCTGAAGCTTCAGCATCTGCAGGAGAACCAGAGCCTGCGGTGTATCCACGGGCTCGGAGAACTGGTTAGCCTTGAGTTCGAAAGCGGCTTTGTCCAGGGCGGGAAGCATTTCTCCCTTGCGCACCGTCACCGGTTCGGGGTTCACCATGACAGTGTTTGGAACATTAAATTGCTTTGCTACCTGCTTGAGGTCGGTCCCGGCCTCGACAGCTTTTTGAATCGCCGCCAGGCGAGCCTTCGCTTCTTCGACAGGGAGACCCGGAGTGCCGGCCTTTGCATCTGCCGGCTTCTTTCTGACAACGAACTCCCGGATTTGTGCTTCTTCGAACTCACCCTTGTGGGCATTGTAGTAGGTGCTGATTTCATCCGGGCTGACCTTGATATTCTCCGCAATTCTCTGATATTCCTCCTGAGCCAGCATCTGGAGCTTTTCGAGTGCGAGCTTTCGCTGAAATTCGGGCGAGGTATCCAGGTGCTCGCTCTGCGCCTTCTGGGAAAGCAAGACCATCATGGCATATTCATCGCCAACGGGCTTCCGTCCCCGGAGCGCCACAGCCCTCTGAACCTGGGGGCTGAGACTGCTGATCAGGTAATCAATATCGGCCTTGGTGACTTTGGCCTCTCCCACTTTCAGCACCACCTTTCGGGGTGACGAAGCTTCAGCCGATGCGCGGCTTGCAGAGGAACTTCCGGCCGCCGGTTTACCCTTGGATTGTGACGCGGGCGAACTTTGCGCGAAGCCGACCAGGGTGGACAACGCTCCCGCTAACAGACTGTTCAAGACGATACGTGCCATTTTCCGGCGCCGAATTTCCATACTGCATACTCCTTGTTTAATTAGACTCATAAGCAAAATTACCCCATATTACCACAAGAATCGTTTGGCCGCATGGTGTTTTGAATCGCCCGTACCGACATGCCGTTCCGGGCTGAATCGACACACGAAGGCTCAGCATCGGAAACTCTACCTGGCGTTTAAGTAGAGTTTCCGATTGCCGTCTGACGCTAGCGTTTGGTGGACTGTCCTGCTGGCTTCTTACTGCCCGCCCTGCTTTCCAGAGAGCAGGCCCAGCGACTCCGGCGAGGGCAGAGGCTTGCCCTGGTCGTACTCGCCACGGATCTCCGAGTACTTGGCGATCAGCCCTTGCCACAGATCGCTGTTGCGCTTATAGAGTTGCAGCATGTTGGGCATCCAGTTGGGAAGGTTTTCGCTCAGCCAGAGCTTGCGGTAAAGTTCAGTCAAACGAGTGGTGTAGTCGCGCAGATCCTGCAAACGCCCGTTGGTGGAGTCGATATCGGAAAGGTCGGGATACACCATCCGGCGGTTTTTCCCGCTTTCGCTGGCAACCGCGTCCGCATACCGCTCGGAAATTTCCTGGGCGAACTGATATCGCATCCCAAGAGCGTCAAGCCGCAGAGCTGCAAATTTCAGGCTTTGCAGGGCGCCGCCGTTACGCTTGGCCTGGCTGGCGTGGTTGACAAAGACAGTGTAGTCGTGTTCGGCTGTCATGCGGATCAGAGAAGCGACCGGCAATCCCTTTTCGACCTGTTTCCGGCCGATGTTTGAAAAGGGGTTTACCCAGAAAAGTGCGTCGCTTGCTCCTCCGTAGTGCATGTCATATTGTTCGACAGGCTTTCCGGCCCGCATGATCTCATTGATGTGGCTGAGACTCATCATGGCATCGACAAGCCGCGGGTCGGGATCGCGGAAGAAGTCCCAGTCAAACTTACGATTGAAGTCCTGTACGTTAGTCTGCCCGGACTCCCAGGCGCAGGCGGCGCCATAAACGATGGACCACCAGCCCGGTGCAAACATGGTCTCGCCGTCATCGTTCCAAACCGTAATGATCGTGCCGATGGCGCCTACTTGCTTTCCGTCGGTCAGGAAGTGTTCGATGTTGTAGGCGGCTTCCTCATAATCGGGCACGATGACGCTGGTGTTCCCGACCCACGGGCAAACAAAGACCTTCATGCCGGTGCCTGAAAACGGCTTCAGCCACCTCATGTAGCTCTTCTGCGCGCCATAGACCCAACTGGCGACAATCAGATTCTTAGGCAGGCTCGAAATCATCTCGGGATGTTCGGTGGCAATATCGCCCCAGAACATGACCTTCTTGTTGTAGCTCTCCACCAGTTTGGCGACGCGGATCAGGTTGTCGACGTAGACCCTGCCGTAGCCTTCCTTCTCCACCAGTTCCTTGCTGCGGCCTTTGCCGAGTTCAAAGGTTTCATCGCATCCGATGTTGTAGATTGACGATGGAAACACCGGCAGCATCTGTTCGTACATCTTATTCAGGAAGTCGAGTTCGTGGGGGTCTTGCGGAGCCAGCACGTATCCGTGCGGCCGTTCGGCCAGGTTGGTGTACTGCTCAAACCGCAGGACCTTGTGCAGGTGTCCGCAGGCCTCCGTTGCGGGGACAATCTCCACGTGGTAGCGGGCCGCGTAAGCCACCAGCTTGTTCCAGTCGGAACGGGTAAGCGTGTCGCTCAAGATGCCCCACAGTGGCTGCCCCTGCAGCCGGAAGGAATCTTCCATGTACATGTAGAGTTGATTCATCTTGAACTGGGCAATGGTTCGGACGATCTTCTTGAGGTAGCTGAGCTTCGGAACTGGACCGCGGCTCATGTCGACCTGGGTGCCACGATACTCGAGGGCCGGCCAGTCACGAACCTGCACGCCGAGAATCCTGGTTTCCTGGCCGACAGGAACCACAAGCTGGCGCAACGTCTGCGCGCCGTAAAACAATCCAGAGCCATCCTTGCCCGCCAGTACGATGCTTTCAGGCTCAACGTCCAGAACATAGCCCTGGTCGCCGATCCCGTTTGTGCTCAGATTCCGGCCTGAGAGCAGATTGCGCATGGCAGGCTGGTCGAATCGTCCCATGATGATTGCCGGAACGCCCTGCGGCGGCTCGGGCAAAGCCATGATCGG
The DNA here is from genome assembly GCA_021828225.1 of Acidobacteriota bacterium. The sequence continues at coordinate 3,324 of JAKASH010000118.1, forward strand.
AAACTCATGGCCTGTGACCAGCCTCAGCTCTTTTTGAACGCGCTGGGCGGCGAAGAGATCTTTGTGAGCGACGGGCGTCAGCAGGACGATTTCGAGATCGGTCTTTACGTCGAACGGCTGCATTCGTGTCTGGAGTTCCCGCGGTTGTGGAATCAGCATGGGTTGCTGCGCGGAGAGGGTGGGAGGAAAGATGATGGCACCGACTGCGAAGAGCAGTAAAAAAATCCATCCTGCAGACCGAAGTGGATGCGGATTTGCCGAAGTTGAACAGTGCATGAGAACCTCCTTGTGGTTCGAAAGCTCCGTATGGCTGCTGGCGCCCCTCAATTTCGTGGAGTGGGATGCCTGGCACTTTGTGACAGATTCGCGGAAAGCAGAACTCCGAAGTTTATTGATCTTATGAAGTTAATGTCAAGCGACGTTTTTTATGGTGGCTCCTGGCCCAGGTGCCGCACCATGGGTGGAGCGTCTGTGCATTAGCAAGTTCCTGAGGTCATCGCCAATCGCCGAAGCGCTGCGGTTTGCGATGAGGCCACTCGAACTCTCGGCATGACTGGCTTTGGTAGAGGGATATAATAATTTCATTGAGCTGGAAAAACATCCGAATTTCAGGGAGCGCATGGACTTTAAACTTGTTTCCGATTACCGGCCACGAGGCGACCAGGTTACCGCTATCGAGCAACTGATGCGCGGGATTAATGACGGAAGGCAGCATCAAGTTCTGCTCGGGGTGACGGGTTCCGGGAAGACTTTCACAATGGCCAAGGTGATTGAGGCGGCCAACCGGACGACGTTGATCCTGGCGCACAACAAGACGCTTGCGGCGCAGCTCTATCAGGAGTTTCGGGGATTTTTCCCCCAGAACGCGGTCGAGTATTTTGTGAGTTACTACGACTATTACCAGCCCGAAGCCTATATCCCATCGAGCGACGTTTATATCGAAAAGGAAGCCACTATCAATGACGAGCTGGACAAGCTGCGCATGTCGGCCACGCGCTCGCTCTTCGAGCGCCGGGACTGCCTGATTGTGGCCAGCGTGAGTTGCATCTACGGCCTGGGCTCGCCGGAAGCCTATTACGGAATGCTCTTGCTTCTCGAGAAAGGTCAGAAGATTGCGCGCCAGGACGTGCTGCGGCGCCTGGTCGAGATCCAGTACGAACGCAACGACATGGACTTTCGGCGGGGGACTTTCCGCGTGCGCGGCGATGTGATCGAGGTCTATCCGACTTACGAGGACAACGCCTATCGCATCGAGCTTTGGGGAGACGAGATCGAATCGCTTGCCCAGATCGATCCGCTTCTGGGCCAGGTCAAGGAGACCTTGACACGGTTGCCAATCTATCCCCGCACTCACTACGTGATGCCTCGCGACCAGCGCGAACTGGCAATTGAAAGGATTCTCGGCGAACTCGATTGGTGGCGCAGTGAGCTCGAAAAGCAGGGCAAGATGGTCGAGGCCCAGCGCGTTCACCAGCGGACGATGTTTGACGTCGAGATGATGAAAGAGATGGGCTACTGCCACGGTATCGAGAATTACTCGCGCCACCTTTCAGGGCGCCTGCCCGGCGAGCCTCCGCCCACACTGCTCGATTATCTGCCTCAGGACGCCATGATGTTCATCGATGAGAGCCACCAGACCATCCCTCAGCTTCATGGAATGTTCCGCGGAGATCGTTCGCGCAAGCAGACGCTGGTGAATTACGGTTTTCGTCTCCCATCGGCGCTCGATAACCGGCCGCTGACGTTTGATGAGTTCGAGCACCGCGCGCGGCAGACCATTTATGTCTCGGCAACTCCGGGTCCTTACGAGCTGACGAAAGCGGGTGGGGAAGTCGTCGAACAGATCATTCGGCCCACCGGACTGGTGGACCCGGAAATTGAAGTCCGCGCAACGCGCAACCAGGTTGACGACCTTCTGGATGAAATCCGCAAGCGCGCCGAGGCCAATGAACGTGTCCTGGTGACCACGCTGACCAAGCGCATGGCCGAGGACCTGGCGGAATACTATGCCGAGGTCGGTGTCCGGTGCCGATACCTACACTCGGAAATCGAAACTCTCGAGCGGGTGAAGATTCTCCGCGATCTGCGCCGTGGCGAGTTCGATGTCCTGATCGGCATCAACCTGCTGCGAGAGGGCCTCGATCTGCCGGAAGTTTCCCTGGTGGCCATTCTCGACGCTGACAAGGAAGGCTATTTGCGTTCAGCGGGCGCCTTGATCCAGACCATGGGCCGTGCCGCAAGGCACCTGCACGGCAGAGCGATTCTTTACGGCGACAATATGACCGAATCCATGCGCCAGGCCATGGCGGAGACCAGCCGCCGGCGCGCCATCCAGCTCCAATACAACGAGGAGAACGGAATCACTCCGGAAAGCATTATCAAGCCTGTCGACATGGCTCTCGCCGCCATTGTCGAGGCGGACTACATGACCGTTCCGTCGGAAGTCGAGGCGGACGAAGTAACCTCGCAGGATCAGCTGGATGAAATGATCAGGAGCCTGGAAAACCAGATGCGTGAGGCCGCGAAGCAATTCGAGTTTGAAAAGGCGGCCCGGCTGCGCGATCGCGTCAAAGCCTTGCGGGAAAAGGAAGCGGGCTTTGTGCCGGCGCTGAAAGATGAGCGAGCCGAACAGCCTCGGAAGGGTTAAGAGGGGCTTTGTTCGCTGTGGGTGGACTTGATGTCGTGAAAGTGTTGTGCCGGTTTTTTTTCCGGGAACCCTTTTCGTAAAGGTTGCCAGATCCAGGTGCGAATCCCCGCTACCACGAAGGCAAGCGCAATGGCGGCATAGAATAAGAGCAGGAAAACTATGAAAATGCTTGCAAGAAGATCGTCCATAAATGTTGATTTTCCTTATTCCCTTGGTTAGATGCATCAAAGCTTTAATCGTCACTTGAAAACCCTCGCTTTAATCGTCACTTGAAAACCCTCAGAAATATCTTTGACGCAGGAGCGGTTGCGCTTCGGAAGTGATATCTCCGTCGCATTGAAGCCATTACAATAGCCGCATTTTTCTCCTCGCCTATTTATCGGACATTTTCTCAGCCTTCTTTCATGGGTTTTCCGTATCAAGACCGAGCGAAGCCAAAATTAGTTCCGCTTTTTCGTCACGACGGATTGCCTGAGCGGACAAAGCTGCGCTGACTTCTGACGTCAAAGCAAGGTAAGCTGCTAAAATTCAGCTTTCAATAGAAGTAGAATTTTCGAAGGGTGAATCAATGGGAAAGCGGCCAAATTCGACTGTGGCAATTGTTGGACCGGGACGGCTTGGACAAGCCATGGGCAAGTTGCTTTGGCAGGCGGGTGTGCCCATCAAATTTGTTGCGGCTCGGGAACTGGCGCGCGCCAGAAATGCGGTTCGATTTATCGGCGGCGGAAAGGCTCTCAGTCTCAAGGACCGCCGCCTGGCCGATGCCGATATCATATTAATCACGACTTCCGACACCGCATTGAATCCTGTCGCTCGCGAACTTGCAGGCTACCGCGAAGACTGGTCCGGGCGAATTGTTCTTCACACCTGCGGCTCGGTGCCCGCGTGCGTCCTCGATCCGTTCAGGAACCGCGGCGCCAGCATCGGTGCGCTTCACCCGTATCAGACCATTCCCAATCCTTCTGCCGGCGTTCGAAATCTTCGGGGCGGTTTTTGGGCCGTGGAGGGTGACAGGAGAGCCGTTGCGGTGGCTCGGCGATGGGTGAAGATGTTTTCCGGAACGACGTTCGAACTGCAGCCCGATGCCAAGCCTATTTACCATCTGAGCGCGTTTCTGGTGTGTCCCACTGTGGTTACCCTGATGGACTGTTCCGAGCGGCTTCTGCAGCAGGCTGGCGTACCGAGAAGAGTCATCCGCCCGATGCTCGGAAGGTTTGTCTCAGAGACCGTGAGCAACTTCGTTGAGTTCGGAGCTCGCAAAGCCTTAACAGGACCCGCCGTGCGCGGCGACTGGACAACTCTCGAAAAGCACGTTGCCGAACTGCAGCGTTTTGCTCCGGAGGTGATCCCGGCATATATCGAGTTGCTGAACTTGATGCTCCGCGTTGCCGGAGCCAGTCCTGATCGCAGCAAGCGGGCCAGGAGAGCCATATCCTCCGGCCTTCGTGCTGCCGCAAGGCCACAACGCAATACACCAAAATAAAAAGGGCGGGAAATTGATCCCCGCCCTTCGTTCTTACGGTCAACTTTCAACTGTTGATTGTTTTTTTCCTTAGTACATTCCACCCATGCCACCGCCTCCGGGAGGCATAGCAGGAGCTTTCTCTTCCTTTTCCGGAATCTCGCAGACCAGCGCCTCGGTTGTCAGCAGCAGCGAGGCGATGGAAGCGGAGTTCTGGAGAGCGGTTCGAGTAACCTTTGTCGGATCGATGACACCGGCCTCGACCAGGTCGCCGAAAGTCTCGGTCTGTGCATTGAATCCAAAGTTCGGATTGGTGTTGGCTCGTACTTTCTCCACCACCACGGCGCCTTCCCATCCTGCGTTCGAAGCAATCAGGCGTAACGGCTCTTCGAGCGCCCGCTTCACGATGTTGATGCCGATCTGCTCGTCTTCCTCAGCTT